>JAISVP010000033.1 GCA_031271475.1 Oscillospiraceae bacterium
CTTCAACGTTGCCTGCACCGTCTTGGCAGGCGGTGAAAATTCCCGTTACTGCCGCCGCGGCGCATAAAAACGCAAGCAGCTTCTTGATTTCATTTCTTTTCATCATTTTTTATTACCTCTTTCTGTAATGTTGGTAGGGCAGCTTATTACTCCATTATACATGACTTGACGCTGTATGTCAAGTGATTTTTCAAACTTTCAGTATTTTTTCACATGATTAACACGGGGGGCAAATATGAACGGCAATGCTTATAAGGTCGCAGTCGGCGGAACTGTGTCGGCTCTGTGCCTGTTTTTAATGCTTTTAGGCAGTGTAATACCGGTGCTGTATTTAGTATTGCCTATGATTTCCGGAATGCTTATTGGTCTTATTTGTAAGGAAATAAACCTTAAATGGGCGTTTCTTACTTATCTTTGCGTCTGTGTGCTCGGTGCGGTTATGACTCCCGATAAGGAATCCGCACTCGTTTTTACTGTGCTTTTCGGGCATTATCCGATACTTAAGCATATTATCCGGAAACTTAAATTAAAACCGCTTGCAATCGCGCTGAAACTGCTTGTCTACAATGTGTGTATTATAACGTATGTTCAGTTAACCGTCTATCTGCTGGGTTCGCATGAGCTTGCCGAGTCGCTGTCAAAATATGGGGTGGCTGCTGTTTTGTTCTTGGCGTTTACCAATTTTATATTCCTTATCTATGACGCTCTGATTACCGTATTCGAGGACGCGTTCGTATCGGTTTTTAAACACGGCAGAATAAAAAAATAAATAAAGTAAATAATAGTTATAGGTATTTACAAAGTAGATGCCCGAAAAATGTAACGGAGGTAAATGATGGCACAGTTAAATCACATCGAATTGCAGACCCTGCGAAGCCTGATTGGTTCACATGATACCGCAAGTGAGAAATTGGGTATGTACGCACAGCAGTCTGCCGACCCGCAGGTGAAGGCTTATTTCCAAAAATCCGCTCAGGGCGCATCCCAAACTAAACAGAAATTAATGGGGTTTCTGACAAGTTAAACTAAACAGAAATTACAGGGGTTTCTGGCAAATTAAACTGAACCAAAACAGAAATTATGGGATTTCTAACAAATTAAACTGAAAAGGGGAATACGAATGCAAGAAAAGGCAATGGTAAATGACGCTTTGTCCGCAGCAAAAACCGAACTTACCGCATATGCGACCGCTATTGGCGAATGTGCCAATCCGCAGTTAAGGGCTACTATTCAGGAAATCCGTAACAGCAGTGAAATGTCGCATTACGAACTGTTCCAGCTCGCACAGCAAAAAGGATTCTATAATCCCGCTACTCCCGCTACTCCCGAGGAAATCAGTGAAGTTAAATCACAGTTCAGCACTGCTCCTCAATAATTACCGGTATACCGGTTCCCAATCTAAAATAACCGCGCATGTATAATTTAATCTTTTTTTGTAAATAATATTAACAGTTACACACAGAAGGAGGTGAAAGACAGTGGATAGAAACAGAACAACTAAACCGGGGGATTCTAAAAGCCCTTCAGATGACAGCGAGACTACTACCCGTAAAGAGGCGTTAGCATAAGTTAAACACACACACAAACACAAAAAAACCGAACGGCTTCTGCCGTTCGGTTTTTTAAGTCCGCACTTTCTCTTTACCGCTCCGGTGTTTTCTTACCGGCGGCTCGCCGGTGCCGGCGGGGAAGCCCCCGCCGGTCACGCACCGTCGGCGTTCATTTGCGCGACAAGTTCGTCAATAACCCGGTCTGCCTGATCGTAACTTACCTGACAGGTGCCTACCTGATCATGCCCGCCGCCGCCGTATTTGAGCATAAGCGCGCCCACTTTGGTTTTTGAAGTCCTCTTGATAATCGAATGCCCGACCGCAATAGGACAGTTCTGTTTGCCGCGTCCGTCTATAACCCACATGGAAATATTCTGTTCGGGGAACAGACTGTATACCAAAAACCTGTTGCCTGTGTAAATTGTTTCAACGCCCCGTAAATCCGTAACGATTACATTGCCGCAGACTTTCGTATGCTTTTCTACCATATCCTTGAACATTTTATCCTGTTCAAAGTACATTGCCACACGTTCTTTTACATCGGGAAGTTCAAGTATTGTCTTAATATCCATTGTTCTGCATGCGTCTATAAGCAATTCCATCAGTTCATAGTTGCTTAGTCTGAAATCGTGGAAACGCCCCAGTCCCGTTCTCGGGTCCATTATAAAGCCCAAAAGAATCCAGTCTTTCGGGGAAAGTATTTCCCTCATCGTTAAATTTCCGGAATCAACCTTGTCAACCCCTTTTACCATATCAACCAAATGAGGGAACTTCTTTTCCGCTCCGTAGTACTCAAAAATAATCCTTGCACAGCTCGGCGCCGGACGGCTTTCACCTTCAAATTTTATTTCACCAAGACGTACTGTTTCGCTGACATGATGGTCAAACCAAAGTCTGCATCCCGGGATATACGGTATGTTCGCAAGAACATCGTTCTCCCCCGCTTCTATAATTCCATCCTGTATATCTTTCGGGTGCACAAATCTCCATGAATCAATTACACCCGCCTCTTTCAGCAGTGCTCCGCAAACCAGTCCGTCAAAATCGCTTCTTGTAAGTAATCTCATAATAAGTATTTCTCCCTTTAACAATAATTATATTACATTATACCATAATATTTCTTACTTGTCAAGAGGTAAAACTTACTTAACCGATCTTTATTTGCATTTTAATCAGTCCGAAACCAGTTCCTTTACCGCCGATACGGTTTTATCGTAACAGTGAAAGAATTTCCTGCACATTTCCCTGTCAATAATGCCCTTGCGTAAAGCTTCCGTAAGTATACCGCTTTGCTGAAACAGCAATGTCAGACTCAAATTCCCCGACACGCCTTTTATTGCATGGGCGAATTCCGCCGCCTTAACCGCATCCTTTTCCTTAATTGCCTGTTTAAGACCGGAAATCTCTTTGCTGTCCACTACTTTTCTTAAGAGCTTATAGTAAAAGTCTTTGTTTCCGGCTAATCTCGTTATGCCCTCTTCTTCGTTTATGTATGCTAATACGTTCATATTCATGCCTCACCTTTCTTGTACTCGAATTCATTATAACATATATATTTAACTATTGCAAGCTGAAGTTTTATGAAAAAATGCAAAAAATATATAAAAAAACTATTGACAAGCCTTTTCCCTTGTGATATAATAGATATCTAATGCAGATATGGCGGAATAGGCAGACGCGCTGGCTTCAGGTGCCAGTGAAGGCAACTTCGTGCAGGTTCAACTCCTGTTATCTGCACCACTTGCTTTCTTTTAAAACAAAGAAAGCAAGCAAAGAAAAACTTACTTTCTTTTTGAAAAAAGAAAGTAAGCAAAGAAAAACTAAATTAGCACTCTGCTTTATTTAGGAAAAAAGAAAGTAAACAAAGACTAATTTAGCATTCTGCTTTATGCTTGAAATTTATGCTTGAAAAATGGGGACAATTTCTTTTATAACTTCCGCATAGACCGTTCAGTACCGGCAACCGCCGGAACTCTTAACCGAAGTAACGGTAAAGGCATCCCGCGGCTTAAAAACGGCTTCCTTTTTTGGGGGAAGTTTTTTCTTTTGTGGCAGAAAAATCAAAAATGCCCCTTGACATTTGCAGTTTTATGTGCTATAATGTATACATGACGTAAAGGCGACTTTCAGAAAGGACGTGCGAAATGAACAGAAATGCAGATGTTTTCTCCATTGTAGATTTTAGTTTTTGTAAAGGAGAGA
>JAISVP010000152.1 GCA_031271475.1 Oscillospiraceae bacterium
GTCTGGGCAAAGCCCAGACCGCAGCCGTTAAAAACGACTGTATCCGCTGATGAAAATTGCTATATATACTTCCGCCATTCAAGGTCGCCGCGCTCAAGAGCCGTGATAATAAGCTCTGCTGTCGGCAGGTTTGTCGCAACTGGTACAAAGTGCATATCACAAAGACGCAGCAAGTCCTGTGCTACATGATCGGGAACGCCATGCACAGTCTGCGTAAGCACAGGTCCGCGGAAATGGAAAAGGGCATCAATGCCTTTACAGGCAATAGCCGCTGCAATCTGGTCGGTGCCGCCGAATTTGCCGCCGAGAAGTCTTTCAACTTCAAGTCCGGTAACTTCCCGTACTCTTTGTCCTGTTCCGTCCGTTGCCATCAGTCTGTGTTTACCCAGAATATTTTTATATGCTATGCATATCTGTACCATTAACTCTTTTTTTGCATCGTCTGCTATCAGCGCTAAGGTCATAATTACCTCCCTTAATTGCTATAACAGTCCGCCTAAGGAACTGTTAAGCGTAATCCTCTCCCATTATATCATATATCACGCTAAATTCCAATTGGCTGTTTCCACTAAATTCTGTGCGGATTCTTTGTGCAAACTGCACAAAATCAGTTTCGGATAAGGGCGTTTATTAGCGGTTACTGTAATACGCATCAAGTATCTTCCGAATCATATACTTGGAATTCTCGCCTTTTTCGACTATCCCGGCGAAAGCAATCTGCGGATCCCCGACAGGAGCATAACCTATAAATGCGGAGTTGGTAACTGTTGCCGTTTGCTGTGGAGTTCCGGTTTTTATGGCGACCTGATAGCCCAGACCGTTCAGCGAGTATTCACCTGCCGGGGTATTTGCCGCCGCCTGTATCATTCCCTGTTCGATCGTATCGTAGACTCCCGGGTTTTTGGGTTCTATTTCCGCCGCTATTTCCGGTTCGGTTTTATGCAATTGGTTTGTTAACGTATAGTCATATATACTGTCCACAAGATAAGGCCTGTAGCGCTTGCCTTTATTGGCTACAGTCATTGCCGCGCTTGCCATCTGCAGCGGCGTTACGGCTATTTCAGACTGCCCGATTGCCGCTTGCAGTACCTGACCGGACGTCCATTCCAAATTAAGGTTTTTAAAGGTTTCCGGACTTGCCACATATCCCGCCAAATCCCCTGTTTCAAGTCCCAGACTTTCCCCGTATCCGTACAGTTTTGCGTATTGGGCAATTCTGTCTATTCCAAGACGGCGGCCAAGCTCATAAAAGTAAATATTACACGATACCCCTATGGCATTGGCTGCCGATATAGAGCCGTGAAGCCCGGTACATCTTACTGTTATATCAAGAAAATTGTAGGTCTGGGTGCAGTTGAACACTGTGGACGGGTTGACGACGCCTTCATTAAGTCCCGCCGTTGCCGTAATGGGTTTAAATGTCGAACCGGGTCGGTAAAGTCCGTTCGTTGCGCGGTTTACCAAAGGATTGTTTTCCCGTTCCAATATCCCCGCGTAGTTTTCCGTGTACTCCGTAACCGTATAAGTCGGCATGGTTGCAAGTGCGAGCACCGCACCTGTTTTTACATCCAAAACGGCAATGGCTCCGCATTGCACGCCTGTTTTCTCTAAATATTCCGCAAGCACATTCTGCACGTCTTTTTGGAACCGGCTGTCAATAGTAAGCTTTACGGAATTCCCGGGGATACATTCCTTTGAAGTTTCCGAAGATACAATGACATCGCCGAGCACTGATGTTTCCAGTATGCCGTTTTCTCCCCGAAGATACTTCTCCATAGCGGATTCTATTCCGCTTTTCCCGACCGTATCGCTCAGGGCATAGCCTTCCGATTTAAGCTTTTCATATTCTTCCGCATAAATAGGCCCTACCGTTCCTATCTCATGCGGCAGTATATCCACTTGGGCATATCCGCGTTTGGATGTTTCTTCCACATTCAGACCTTTTAACTCAAGCCTTGATTCCTTAATCAAAAGCATCAGTTCCTGCGGTATATCACTTGCAAATGTAAATTTTGTTTCAAGTGAAAATCCCTTTAACAGCATCTCATACCGGATTCCGGCAAGTATTCTTGACTCACGCTCGGAATATCCGGTTATATCATAGTCTTCAAACAGCTTGTCCATGCAGTTTTCCGCCGTTGCATACGGCTGAAGTCCAAGATTTTTCTTAAGCACCGCTATCTCATTGTCTTTGTCCGGCAGGAATTCATACGGCTTTCCGGAAGTAATCGGTACGGTTTCGTTGTATTCTTTTCCGTGTTCTTCCAAAAGGCTTACGCACTTAAGCAGAATTTCATTTCCCTGCCGTTTATCGGACGGAAAATATGCCTTCTCAAGTACCGCGTCATAGTACGGGGTATTCCCGACAATCTTCTCAAAGTTTTTGTCTACTATCTCCCCGCGTGTAGCCCGTACCGTTTGCTTTGAAATACGAGGTGTGCGTACGTCATATGCACTCACTCCGCCCTCTACAATCTGTATCTTCATAAGCGTCAGTCCGCACAGCGCCATAGCTGTCAGCACTATTACCACCAATATCGCTATTCTTATCTTCAAACGTAATCTCTGTTTTTTATCCATTTTTAAGTCCGCACTTTCTCTTTGCTTCTTCGGCGTTTTCTTTTTTGAAAAAAAGAAACAAAAAACTTTTAAATCCGCACTTGCTCTTTACCTCTTCGGCGTTTTCTTACGGGCGGGCGGCGATGAGCCCCGCCGTAACCCTATCCATTTAAAGAGCGGATGAATAATTACCGCAAAGATCACCGTATACAGACACGCGGGCAGTTCGTAATGCAAAAAAACAAACAAAGAATTCTCATATCCCCAGATACCGTAATAGAACAAAAAGTCCAGACATACATAAATGAGGGTAAATCCGCCGCATATCAGCGCGATATTAAACGCGGTATTCCGGAACCAGTGTTTAAAAAGCAATGCGGTAAGCATACAGATAAACAGCAGTAAAACCGCGCTGAACCCGAATACTTTTCCGAAAGTAAAATCAATAAGCAGTCCGCATACAGCACCCGTAACGGCGGCGGTAAGCTCCCCGGTTTCATTCACCGCAATACACATCGCAACAGGAATTAACATTATAGGCTGCACTTTAAAATGTATAGCCGTTGTTACGCAGAATACGGTAAATATTATCACGCAGTAGACTGCCCACCGCCCCAGTGCATACAGTCTTAACACCGTTTTTGTTTTCATACACAGTCATCTGCCTTTTATATATTATAATCCTGACCGTTATTAACGTCCGTACCGCTTCAGGAGCATTTCAATTTTACTGTTCGGATCCAAAAGCTCCCCGATCGAACGGTTAAGACTGATCGCACAGATGAAATACGCGGTATATTTAGACACATTAACTTCAAGGAACCATTTTCTTTTCAGAAGTTCTGGCGAACGGTAAGACAGGTTAGTCCCTAAAACGCAGTCGATTATACCCGCGTCATATGCCTTGTCGAATGCCTCCATCCCGTCTGTAAAGAACGGATAAGTCGCATAAGTAAAAACACGCTTCGCCCCGTGGTCTTTAAGTTTTTTCGCAACCAAAAGCATGGAAGTTCCGGTAGAAATCATGTCATCGGCAACAAAAACATCCTTGCCTGCCACAGACTTGCCCAAGAATTTATGTTCGGCAATAGGATTGTTTCCGTTAACAATACGTGAATAGTCCCGTCTTTTATAGAACATTCCGAGTTCCACACCCAAAATAGACGCATAATACATATTGCGCGACATCGCACCCTCATCCGGACTTACAACCATAAAATGCTCGCTGTCGGTTTTAAGCTTATCAACCGACCGGAACAAAGTTTTAAGCACCTGATAAGAAGGAATAACATTGTCTACGCCCAAAAACGGCACGGCATTCTGAACCCTTGGGTCGTGAGCGTCAAATGTAACAATATTCTCCACGCCTATACGTTCAAGTTCCTGCAAAGCACACGCGCTGTCGAGCGACTCACGCGAATTGCGTTTATGCTGCCGCCCGCCGTAAAGAAGCGGCATAATAACGCTTATACGGCGGGCTTTTCCGCTTGCGGCCTGTATTATACGTTTTAGATCCTGATAATGGTCATCGGGTGACATTCTGTTATCCTTTCCAAAAAATTGGTAAGTACAGCTGTAATTCCCGACATCGGTAACAATAAACAGGTCTTTTCCGCGGATACTTTCTTTTATTACGCCCTTTCCGTCCCCGGAAGCGAACCTTGAACATTCCGCATCAATAACAAACGATTCGGGGACATCGCCATGAGATTTATACTGTTCTTTAGCCCATTTCACCAAATGCCTGTCGATTTGACCGCCGAGTTCCTTAGCCCCCTGCATTACAATAAGTCCCAAATTCCAATCCATTAGCTTCACCTTCTTTTCAAAATTTCCGGGTCTTTCGGTGATTCGACAGTATCATAATTGTTTTTAAAAGTTTTCCAGTTTTTCGATTCAATACTGGTAATAATGTCAAGCCTCCGACGGTGCCGGCCCAGTTCAAATTCCGTATTTAAAAAAGCCTCAATGAGTTCAAAAGCATATTCACGCCCGATAATCCTTGCCCCAAGGCAGAGCATATTTATCCTGTTATGCTCTCTGGCAAGCTTTACCGTATAGACGTCATGCCCCACAGCGGCACGGACGCCGGGCACTTTATTGGCGGCTATCGCCATACCAATACCCGTACCGCAAACGAGAATTCCCTTAAGGCATTCCCCGGTAATTATTTTCGTACACGCATCAACCGCAATAAGAGGATAGTCACAGCTTTGGGCAGTTCCGCCGACATCCAGATACGGACGCTGTTTTCCCTCAAGATATTTAATTATTTCCAATTTCATACCGTATCCGGCATGGTCACTCCCGATTACTAACATATGATTCCCCAATCTTCACTTATTGCAGATAAACCGCCTGTAATTCCTGCGGTCTCATCGGTTCATAAATATCCGCGGCAGCGGCGACTGCGGCGGCAAAAGGCTCCTTACTGGAATAACGGGCGGTTACGCCGGAAAAACTGTCCGAAGAAAGGAAAGCTTCCGCACCGTCCCCGGTAAAAGTAATCTCTTCATATTCATACCTTTTTAAGAGTGTTGCCGTTTCAGCGAAGGTTAATACCTTATCGGCGGTAATACGTGTAAGAATTCCGTCATAAGAACTGAACAAAGCGCCGTAACTGACCCCCTGTCTGGCATGAATAAGCGAACAGATATAGCCTTCTGCCGGAACGGAATACGCCAGAGCAAGCAAAGTGGAAACGCCAATGCAGGACTTTTTCAAAGCATACGCAATAGCCTTGACCGTGGCGATACCAACGCGCAGTCCGGTATAGGAACCGGGCCCGGCAGCCACGGCGAATGTATTCATATCCTTAAGTTCAAGTCCCTGTTCTTTGAGCAGTTCAATACACAAAGAGAGAATGACCTGAGAATGCTGTTTTTCCGGACTTCCGGATTTTACGGCAATTAACTTACCTTGCCCGGAAATTGCCGCAGACGAGGCGAATCTTCCGGACGTATCAACTGACAGTATCAAACGTAATCCTCCTTAAATTAATGTCAATATATTCAAATTCGACTTTTATTGCGTTTTCGGGGAGGAATTCAGAGATATTCTCCGCCCATTCAATAGCGAAAACGCCGTCACGGTAATCGAAAAACCCGGTGCTTTCGAGACTTTCAAAGCCGGTAATCCTGTACATATCGAAGTGGTACAGGGTAATATTTTTCCCGTGATATTCATTAACAATAGCAAAAGTGGGCGAAGAC
>JAISVP010000159.1 GCA_031271475.1 Oscillospiraceae bacterium
ATTCAACAGAAAAAGAAATGATAGAATATTACGATGCTTATAACTGCGGATATAATGGAACAAATGGAAATAGTTAAAAGGTCGCTAGTATATATATACTATTGAAAGGCAGGTAAACCCACATAAAAGCCGTAATTTACGCAAGATATAGTTCCGATTCTCAAAATGAGAGCAGCGTTGAGGTGCAGCTCCGCGAGTGCCAGACTTCGAGAACGCCACCGTCAAAATGCCGTCCCCATTCGCCGAAGGTCTTTGTGCCTTGGGTAGCGTTGAAGTCGTTTCTATCGCGAATAGTCATAGGACACCCCGTCTCCGTTTTTTTCCTACTTGACAGCTAATCCCCTCTGGGTTCCAGAGGGGATTTTCACTATATTTTAAAACATTGACCTAAGTGTGTAAAGTAAAGAGTCAATAATGTCTATGCATTTTCGTAAAATATTCCAAGTTGCATTTTTGCTTGAAGTAACTTGTTTTTCACTTTCTGATGTCTGCTGACTTTCAGTTGTTGCAGTTTCTTCTGTATCTGAGGTCGTTTCCATTTCAGCGATTGACCGGCTTTCACTTTCCCAAGCTGACTGACTTATACTTGAGGCAAGATATTCGCTTGTCGCCGCTTCTCTTGATTCACTTTCATAAATTGAACGGCTCGACTCAAGAGATTCACTTTCCGCAGTACTTATTTCAATAACAACTGTAAATTCCTTTGTATCATATGGGTCTACACCGTTCGCTGCCTTTACAGTAAATGTGAACGTACCCGATGCTGTTGGTGTTCCGTAAATTTTACCGTTGGAAGCAAGATTCAAACCGTTCGGCAAATTCCCGCTTTCCAAAGTCCATACAATCGGCATAGTGCCGTCAGCGTCAAGATAGCCTTCATACTGTTCTGCAACTTTACCGTCCGGCAAACTTCCCGTTGTTATTTCCGGAGCAATATCAGGAACATTAGGCGGATTAACGTAAATTTTTATTGCCGTAAATGTTTTGTCGCTGTTTACTCGGATTTCGGTAATTTCATTAGGGAAAGGCCCCGAGAAAACATACTTATCCGCTCCGCTTCCCAGCCACCTTTGCACATCGGTTCCATTGAAAAAGAATTCACTGTAACTGCTGTTCCCGCTCTGTATGAATTCAATTTCGCTAACGAGAGTTCCGTCTATTGGCGGATTTATTAAGAACGTATACGAACTTTGCGGCATTTCAATAAGTTCCACCACTTCTTTATTCGACGGTCTTACCGAGTCGGGATCTGTGCAAAATGCAACAATTCTTACGACTTGCACAGGTGCCCAAGCGTGAATCCAAATACTCGTGACTTGAGTATTAATATCCATGACTAATGATGAACTGTTTATTGTTCCGGAAATTCCATTCCAACCATCCGTTGAATTAACTGTTGCCTGACCGCTATAAGTTCCCCCTCCAAATTCAAATTCAAGACGCAAAACCGTCAGCGTTTCGTCCCAATTTCCTAAGTCAAGACGGTTACCTTGACCGCTAAGGGTGATGGATTCTGTTAATATTGGAATTTCCAATACTCCATCCTCTGCCGCAGCCTCCCTGCGACCAAATACTCCGCACAATGCGAACATCAAAAACACCGCCAAAACCATAGGCAGAATCTGCTTAAACAATGATTTTTTCATAACTAACGCCTCCTCAAAACGGACATATGGGACTTAGAACGACTGGCAACAGATTTATCCCATAAAGTTTTGCAAACTTGTCAAAACTGTCCTTTACTTCTTACTTATATTATACTATATAAGCAAAAAAAAGTCAATACCAAAAATCAAGCACTGTTTTTGTGCATTATGCACAATTTTTTTTTAAACAGCATATATCGGTAACTGTCATTAAGCTCTAAATGAGAACAAACCCTGAATTCTTAAGCTTTATATAGCAAATAAAGCTTTGAAAGGAATAACCGTTTTAAAGACGGTTATAATTTTCTGAAATGTGGAATATTTGTATATCCTTTTTTGAGTTGCAGATTAATTTTCATTTTCTGAAAAAACCTCTTGATTTTTACATACAAATGCTGTATAATTATATGAGTTCCAAAATGCAAAAATTTACATGACACGCCGATTGCGTCCGCAGGAGCCAATGACAGCGAATACGAATATACGGTTTAATAATTCAGCACGGGTGGGCGGCATCGCGAAATATAAACCGCAAACGAAATTTGGCTGTTTACAGTAATTTCGGTTGGGAACGGGCTAAGCGAAGTCCTCATCGGCGCACGCATTTGAGTGCGGGTATCGGCTTTGCCGAGACCACAGTCGTTAGAAACGACTGTATATCCGCCGTCTGTTTCGGTTGTCAGCAGCACGCCAGACGGTAAACAGGGCATTTTAAGCAAATAAACTCACGGGCGGCTTTGCCGCGAAGCGAGTTTATTTGCGGATTAATATGAACAGAGGAAAAAAATGATAATAGATTCACACGCACATATTTTCCCCGATAAGATAGCACTGAAAGCGGCAAAAGGAATTGGGGAATTTTACGGACTTGAAATGCGGTATGACGGCAGTATTAAGTCATTGCTTGAGTCGGGCGAAAAGGCGGGAATAGATAAGTTTATAGTACATTCCGTTGCTACCGTTCCCGAACAGATACGGAATATCAACAATTTTCTTGCGTCTGCCGTAGAGCAGTATCCTGAAAAACTTATAGCATTTGCGACTTTGCATCCCGATATGAAGGATATGCCCGGAGAAATAAACCGCATTCGGGATATGGGTTTTAACGGTGTAAAACTTCATCCGGATTTTCAAAAATTTAATATAGACAGTAGGAAAGCGATGAAAATTTATGAGCGGATTGAGGGGCAATTTCCGCTGCTGGTTCATACGGGAGATTACAGATATGAATATTCAAAGCCGTCAAGGCTTGTGAGCGTACTTGAAAACTTCCCGAATTTAGATGTAATTGCCGCACATTTTGGCGGTTGGTCACAGTGGAATGAAGCCGAAAAAGCGCTTGCCGGAAAGCGTCTGTTCGTTGACACATCAAGTTCTTTTTACAGTATGACTCCAGACAAGGCAAAGCAGCTCATCGATGCTTTCGGTGCGGACAGATGCCTGTTCGGTACAGATTATCCTATGTGGGATGCCGCACAGGAATTAGAGATGTTAAAAAAAATTCCTATAAGCGACGGTCAGATGGAGAAAATCCTGCATGGGAATATTGAGAAGTTACTGGGATTTGATACGTAATATTTACGGGATGTTATTAATCCTATGGGTTTAATAACTGTTAATGCTAACGGGAAAACGGTTCAAAAGTTACAATTGTAACTTTTGAACCGTTT
>JAISVP010000175.1 GCA_031271475.1 Oscillospiraceae bacterium
ACTAGAACTACAGCTGCCACCACACCTGCACCCGCAAGAATTAACCCTAAAACGGGCAGCGGTTCTCCGAAAGCACTGTTTGGATTTATGGGATTTACCGCACTGTTGATCGGAGTGGGGTTTGCCGTTAAAGGTAAAAGGCACAGTTAAGCAAACGCAGGGAAAATTAAGTTCGGAATTATAGCTCAGTTTTTGAAATCAAAGAGATTTTTTAGATGTAACTTTAGGAACCGTTAAATAACAGTCTTATGAATTTCTCGACATAAGTTGAGGATGTTGGGGACTGTTGTTTAACGGTTCCTTAGTTCATTAACGGCGAAATTAAAAACGGCAGCAAAATCTTCAGACAAAATATAGTCGTTTCTAACGACTATGGTCTGGGCTTTGCCCAGACCTCGCACGCATTTGCGTGCGTCGATGAGAACGGGCTTAGCCCGTTCGGGGTCGAAATTACTATACTTTATATCTCCCAAATATTCGCTGATTCCTTATTGACTTTTAGATTTGTTTGTGTTAGAATTTAAGTAACACAAGATATAGGAGTACAGTGTGCTGTGACATCTGAAAATATTTCAGCAAACAGTAAAGGTAAGCGTTCAACCGTAAGTTTTATGGTTTTGTTCGTGTGCGTTTTATTTGTTGTTTCCGTGTTCATGTCTTTAGCGTATATTCTCAGTCATGTAAATCATTCCCACGATCATGACGGTCACGGGGGTGCATGTGCGGTCTGTTCTTATATAAAACTCGCTGAAGGAATGTCTAAACGATTCCATGCAGTCTCCGCTACAGTAAATGATACAGTTACCGATATATTTAATATAGCGAATATTATAAGCCTCATTCCATGTTTTTGTTTACTGACACCCGTCATCCTAAAAGTGCGTTTGAACAGCTGAGATAATCTATCAGCTATTTACATCTATAAAAATACGGAGGTTATTATATGAAACAATTTATGTCAATGGCAATTGCGGTTATTCTTGCCGTTTTAATGTTCGCAGGATGCGGATCAACGGCCGTTTCGAATAAAGATAACGGAAAAATCAGCGTTGTTTCCACTGTTTTTTCACCTTATGACTTTACCCGTCAGATTACCGGTGATAAAGCAGAGATAACTATGCTTCTTCCGCCGGCAGCCGAGCTTCACTCCTTTGAGCCAACTCCGCAGGACATCATAAAAATACAAAACTGTGATGTATTTATATACGTTGGCGGAGAATCCGATGAATGGGTAAGAGAAGTCTTCGAATCGATGGATACTTCTAAAATGAAGATTGTCACTCTTATAGATTGCGTGGAGCCTGTTGAAGAAGTAATAGTTGACGGCATGGAAGATGAGGAAGAGGAAGCAACTGAACCGGGTGCACAGGAAGAACCGGAATATGATGAACATGTTTGGACTTCACCGGGCAATGCTAAACTGATTGTGCAGAAAATTTCTGACACGGTTTGTGAGATTGACTCTGCCAATGCCAATACCTATAAATCCAATACCGCATCATATCTGGAGCAATTAGACGAGCTGGACGGGAAGTTTAAAGACGTGGTTGACAACGCTGTACGTAAGACAATAGTGTTCGGCGACCGTTTCCCGTTCCGCTACTTTGCGGATGCGTACGGACTTGAATATTTCGCCGCATTTCCCGGATGTTCTACGGAAACTGAGGCAAGTGCAAAGACAGTAACATTTCTCATTGATAAAATTAATGAGGAAGCAATCCCTGTGGTATTTCATATTGAACTCTCAAATGAGAAGATGGTGAATACTATCGCAGAGTCAACAGGAGCAAAAGTTTGTTTGCTTCATGCTTGCCATAACATATCGAAGGATGATTTTGACGCGGGTAAAACATACATGGATCTGATGAGCGCCAATGCCGCAACATTAAAGGAGGCGTTACAGTAATATGGCTTTAATCACCTGTCAAGGCGTTTCTTTTGCGTATGAAGGAAATACCGCCGTAGAAGAACTTAACTTTGAAGTCCAAAACGGAGATTATCTGTGCATCGTCGGGGAAAACGGTTCCGGAAAATCAACGCTTATTAAAGGGATTTTGCGTCTTAAAAGCCCGTCTGCGGGAACCGTCCTGATGGGTGAGGGACTTAAGTCTGCTGAGATTGGCTATTTACCTCAGCAGACTGCTGCCCAGAAAGATTTTCCGGCAAGCGCTTATGAGGTAGTTCTTTCAGGAAGACTTAGTTCACGTGGAATTTTACCCTTTTATTCCCGTAAGGATAAAGCGGTAGCAAATGAAAATATAGAGCTGCTCGGTATTGAACCGATTCGTACCCGTTGCTACCGTGAACTGTCCGGCGGTCAGCAGCAACGGGTGTTATTAGCCCGCGCACTGTGTGCCACAAAAAGGCTTCTGCTCCTTGACGAACCGGTCGCAGGGTTGGATCCCTTAGTTACACACGAACTGTACCGGCTTATCCGAAAAATAAACCGTGAAACCGGGATAACTGTTATAATGGTATCCCATGACGTAGCCAGTGCAGTTAAGTACGCCAGTCATATTCTGCATCTGAAAACAAAGCAGGCATTTTTCGGCAGGACTGGCAGTTACCTTAATTCCGGCGTAGGGAAGGCTTTTTTGGGAGGTGAACTTAGTGATTAACACATTGATTGAAATGTTTTCATATACGTTTATTGTACGTGCTGTGGTCGTTGGATTGCTTGTTTCGCTTTGTGCTTCACTCTTAGGCGTAAGTCTTGTGTTAAAACGCTATTCAATGATTGGGGATGGATTATCCCATGTCGGGTTCAGTACCTTAGCGATTGCATCGGCATTGGAATTGGGTGATACACCGCTTACGGTATCTGTTCCTGTGGTAGTATTAGCGGCATTTTTGCTTTTGAGAATCAGTGAAAACAGCAAAATAAAGGGTGATGCCGCTCTCGCACTTATATCAGCAGGCAGTTTAGCTATAGGTGTGAGCGTTATTTCGCTGACCACAGGAATGAATACGGACGTATGCAATTATTTATTCGGCAGTATATTGGCAATGAGCAATGATGACGTGACATTTTCCGTTATTCTTGCCGCAGTTGTTCTTACGATGTTTGTGCTGTTCTACAATAAAATTTTTGCCGTCACTTTCGATGAAAACTTTGCCAAAGCAACAGGTGTAAGAACCGGCATCTACAATATGCTTATCGCATTTTTAACAGCAATCACCATCGTATTGGGAATGAGAGTTATGGGCACGCTCTTAATATCGAGCTTGATTATATTCCCGGCACTAACGTCAATGCGGATATGTAAAAAGTTTAAGACAGTAACAATCTGTTCCGCTGTGGTGTCCGTGGTATGTTTCTTTACCGGAGTAATGCTTTCATACAATTATGTAATGCCAACAGGAGCCAGTGTAGTTATTGTCAATATTGCGGCATTTCTGCTGTTTTGGGCACTGCGGATTATACCGTTGGCCAAGCTTAAGACAGCATTATTACGCCAAAGGATTAAACAGCTATGAAAAAATTCATAAAAACTATTATATGCCTTATGATAGCCAACTCCGCATTGCTTTGCGGATGCGGAGAAGATGTGCCCGACAGTCCGAGCTCAAACAGTGTTCCCGGAAGAAACACACAGTCGGAACATACCCCAATTCAAACCCAATCGCCAGTTATTTATGAACGCCAGCCGGCAGAACAAGTGGGCGGTGTTGTGGAAATAAAGGAAAAGATGTTTGTAACACATATTAATGATGTCTACTTAAATCAAGAGGATTATCTCGGAAAAACTGTAAAGTAT
>JAISVP010000177.1 GCA_031271475.1 Oscillospiraceae bacterium
GAGGAAGGCGGCGGCGGATATGCCGCAGTCGTTGAAATCGACGGGCAAGCTCTTGTCAAAGGGGAAAGCTTAAGGTCGTGTCTGGGGCTTAAATCCCCGAAATACAGGATATATGCGAATTGAAAGAAACGGAATTATTGGCAGGTGAGTGACTAACGGTATGAGAGTTTTAAAAGTAATATTTACAGTCATGATTGCCGGAATACTGAGCTTCGGGGTATACTGCATACGCCGGAGCGCGCAGAGCGTCCCGGTGAATTTTGAGGCCGAAGTGACAGCGGTTCCGGAAACAACGCAAACAGAACCGCCGAATCCGTATCATGAGAAATCGGCGGAGCTTATGCCGCTTGACGCGCTTGCGTCAGACTGCGCATTGCTTGTGAATATGGAAACCCATGAAGTAATCGGTGAAAAAAACGCACATGCGATAATTGAACCGGCATCGCTGACTAAGATAATGACAATGATTGCCGCAATAGAAAATTCACATGATTTGAATGCGGAATACACCGTGCCCAGTGATGAAATGTTCGAGCCGTTATGGGAACTTGACGCGTCTATGGCGGGTTTTCATGGCGGGGATACGGTAACGGTAATGGATATGCTCTACGGTGCGGCATTGCCGTCGGGAGCGGACGCTACGGCTTGCCTTGGAGCGGCTTTATTTGGAACGGAAGAAAAACTGGTTGCGGCAATGAATAAAAAAGCCGCCGAACTGGGCTTGCAGGAAACGACAAATTTTGCAAATACAAGCGGACTGCATGACCCGGAACATTACTCTACGGTTGCGGATATAGCGGTGATTTTTGAATATGCACTGGAAAACAGCGTGTTCCGTAGGCTGATGGAAACGAATTATTACAAGACCGAACCAACGGCATCGCATCCGGAAGGAACGGAAATGCAAAGTACGTTTCTTAAGTATATTAAAGGGGACGAGCTGAAAACAGGTACTATTCTGGGCGGGAAAACGGGATTTACAGACAATGCGGGACTGTGCCTTGCAAGTTTTGCGGAAATCGGTGACACCAAGTATATGCTTATCACGGCAGGAGCCGCTCCGGAAGAAAATAAACGCCCGAATATTGACGATGCTGTCAGCTGTTACAGTCTGGTTGAAATGTGGATGATGTAGGTGCGTGACCGCACAGGACAAACGCGGCATATGTACCAGTACGCTTTTTAACTGCCGCGTTAACAATAATGCCGCGGCGAGTTTAGAAATGCACCGGTACAGAAAACGCGATAAGCCCCCGGCGGCTCGCCGGTCGCCGGGGGCTTGCCGAACAGTACCAGCAACCGCCGGAACTCATAACCGAGTAACGGTAAAGAGCAATGGCGACTTAAAAAGGGAGGGGATGTATGTGAGGAGAAGAATAAGATTTACAAAACAGGGACGCAATGTAATACTGTTGTTTACGGTACTTGGACTGATATGGACATCAGACGGGATATTCAGAACATATGTCTTCCCGCCTGTGCCGCCTGCGGATATTTCGGGCGTGGTTAATGACGGGGAAGAAGCCGTACAGGCGGCGGTATCGGCTGACTATGAGCCGGAGGAGGAATATGATACGGTAGTACCGCCGCCTGAAAATTTACATACGGGCACGTTGGTACTGGCAAATGAAACACATACGGTACAGCCGCCTGCGGTTACGGATTTCGGGAATAAAAACGATTCTTACCGACTTCGGGATATGCAGCTGAAGATGCATCCGGAAGCCATTGAAAACATGAATTTAATGTTTGAATCGTTCGCACAGAAAAGCGGGCATAAAAATGTAATGCTCGCTAAGGCGTATGACGAGGAAAATACCGATTACGGTACAGGATATGCGGCGGAATTGCGCATACTTGGGGAAGACGGCTCGAATACGGAATTTACGGGTGAGGGCAAGTACAGTATGCTGTTGGAAGAATGCCCGAAATTCGGATTTAAATATGAAGACGGCGGGAAAATGCGGTATGTATCGCTTCCCCATTCCCAAATTATGTACGATTATGACTATACATTGGAAGAATATCTGGAATATCTTAAGGATTTCAGTTTTGAATCGCCGTATATATATAACTCTGACAAGGAATATACGATCTATTTTTCACCTGCCGGGCAGGAAGTGAAAATCCCGAAAGACTGCGAGCATACCATCTCCGGGAACAATATGGACGGATTTATAGTTACTTGCGTCCGGGAATTTGCGGAAATTACGGATGAAGTGCCCGGCGTTCCGGAACTTCCGGAATTTTCGAATATATCCGGAACTGATGAGACTGCCGAAACAGAAGAAACCGCTGAAACCATTAACAACAGTATATTAGAGCAAACCGCCCCGGAAACATCCGCACAGTCCGGTAATTTCAATCCCTGAAAGCAATCACTCTGAAATTGCCTTAACGCTGTCGCGGACGGCGGCGGAATAGATATTCGCACCGATAAGGAAGCTGTCTTCGTTCGTAAGGATGAGGACGGCTTTCATGTGTTTATCGGAGTGGTTAAGGATATTGTATGTGTAGACGGTAACTTCCTGACCTTTATAGTCTGATAAGTCAAAGCCCTGATGTTTTTGGACTTCGTTATATTCACGGTAGACTTGGTTCCAGTCTTCGGGAACAGTTACTTTTTGTACGGTATAATTTTCCGTATCGACATCATAACCTTTAAGGTTGATGTAACTTATGCGTGCGTATTCGTCAAACGGCTTAGGCTCCTCTTTGGGATGTGACAACTTAATTACGGTAAATACCGCCAAAATCACCGCGCCCATTATAACGGCAGCCAATGCTATCCGGCATACTTTTTTTAAATTAACTGTTTTTGGATACATAATTATTTCCCCCTGTCCACAGTATATAGCAAAACGCTCCCAAATAGAACTGCCCGTTCCGGGGGAGTTTTTGGAACTTGCAGTTCCATGCCTGTGTTGTGAGGGGGAACACCATGGGGGCGGGGGTGCGGCTTTTGCAGGCTTTTAAGTCCCCGCCCCCATGGTGTTCCCCTTCACAGCCGGGAGCCCCGGCGGGCAAACGCGGCATATGCCCGAATATGTCTTTTAACTGACGCGTTAACAATGGAATGCAATTCCATAAAAAGCCCGGAATGGCAATTCCAAAAAAACCCCCGGAACGGGCAGTTCCATAAAAAACCCCCGAACGGGCAGTTCAAATAAAATATACAAGTTGCATAAAAAAGTAGCCAAACGGCGTTGTATTTTATACGCGTGAAAGAATTCAGTAACCTTTTTTGGGCAAAATTCATAAATAATGAGCAATAAGTTTGGTTAATCAGTTCATTGATTTTTGGAAAAGGATATGTTATAATAGGATGTGTGAAATGGACAGGAGTAGCAGATACTGCTGTCTGAACAAAATAAAAAAGGAGCAAAGATAAATGGCAAACGTATCACTCAGAAACATTTATAAAAAATATCCCGGGGGTGTAGTTGCGGTATCCGATTTCAATTTGGAAATACGTGATCAGGAATTCATTATCTTAGTCGGACCGTCTGGCTGCGGGAAATCCACAACACTGAGAATGATTGCGGGACTTGAGGAAATATCTGAAGGTGAGCTGTATATAGGCGACAAACTTATGAACGATGTAGCCCCTGCATCGAGAGATATAGCTATGGTATTCCAAAATTATGCATTATATCCGCATATGACTGTATTTGAAAACATGGCATTCGGTCTTAAGCTGCGCAGAGTGCCTAAAGACGAAATTAAACGCAAGGTCGAAGAAGCCGCTAAAATGCTTGAACTTACCGCACTGCTCGACAGAAAACCAAAAGCAATGTCCGGCGGTCAAAGGCAAAGGGTTGCACTCGGACGCGCTATCGTGCGTGACCCGAAAGTATTCCTGCTTGACGAACCGCTGTCAAATCTTGACGCTAAACTGCGTGCACAGATGAGGACAGTAATCGCTAAACTTCACCTTAAACTGGGAACAACTTTTATTTATGTAACTCATGACCAGACTGAAGCTATGACAATGGGCGACAGAATAGTCGTAATGAAGGACGGTTTTGTTCAGCAGATAGATACTCCTCAAAACCTGTATGAAAGACCTTACAATAAGTTCGTAGCAGGATTTTTAGGCTCTCCTCCGATGAACTTTGTGGACTGTATGCTGCGTACGGAAAACGGTAAATACTGGGTGGAATTCGGTTCAAAAAAGAAAAAATTCACCGTGGATCTGCCTCCGGCAAAATATGTCGATGAGCTGAAAAATTATGCTAACCAAGTTATGGTGATGGGAATCCGTCCGGAAAGTATCCACGATGAGGAAATGTACCTGTCTAACGCAAGTACGGGTATTGCTGACTGCACAGTGGAAATTTCAGAGCTTATGGGCTCGGAAACTTATCTTTACCTTGACTGCGAAGGTATTTCCTTAATAGCCAGAGTCGAAGCGCGCAATAATATAGAACCCGGTGAATCCATTAAAATCGGCATAGACCCAAATAAAATTCACCTGTTCGATAAGGAAACTGAAAATACTGTCGTCAATTAATCCGCCGGATACTCCAATATGCGGTACTGACCGCCGAAGGCATAAAATTTCATTTTATGCCCGGTGACGCAAAGCGTCACCGTTTCGGGCGAAGCCCGAAACTTCGGCGGTGCGTGCGGAAGGGGCCAGAAAGTGGGCAAGAGGGGTTGTTTTAGTGGAAGGAGCAGGAAAGTGGGCAAAGAGGAGCTGCTTTTAGTGGAAGGAGCAGAAAAGTGGGCAAAGAGGAGCTGCTTTTAGTGGAAGGTGCAGGAAAACGGGCAAAAAGGAGTTGCTTTTAGTGGAAGGAGCAGAAAAGTGGGCAAAAAGGGGCTGCTTTTAGTGGAAGGAGCAGGAAAATGAGCAATAAAGAGTTGCTTTTAAATGTAATGGAAACATTATTGGGATTAAAAGAGGAGTTTGAAAAGATACATACAAAACAAGCCGAGCATGACAGCCGTTTGGATAATTTGGATGCCGAACTCAAAGCAATAAATAAGAGGATATCGGGTTTAGAGGAAAAAGTTCGCCGTAATATGCTATATGTTGAGAGCGTTTTGGAAAAGAATATAAATTCGGCATTCAACGCTCTGTCCGCACAGATAGAAGCGTATCAGAGCTTATTACCGGCACAGCTTACTTTGTCAAAAAGCGGGTTTTAAACGGGATTATTGCGGGAAAAATTATATTATGAGGTTTGGGGGAACCTCCGGAGGAGAGGCATAGACGGTCTATGTCTTTTTCGGGTGGAAAGATATACTTTATGAAGAAAGATATACTGTCGCTGAGTGAAGAGGAATTGGGGAACGAAGCGTTTTTGAAAGCACAGCCGGGATACCGTGCAAAACAGATATATGACAGACTGCATACCGGACGTGTAACAGACTTTGACGAAATGACGCAGCTGCCGTTAAGAATACGCCAGCAGCTCAAAGACGGATACGTTATCCCGACCGTGAAAGTATACCGGGAACTGGTATCAAAATCAGACGGCACAGTAAAATACGCGTTTGAACTTCCGGACGGCAATATAATCGAATCGGTACTGACGCAGTATCGGCACGGCATGAGCCTGTGCGTGTCGACACAGGTCGGCTGTAAGATGGGATGCGTATTTTGTGCATCGGGAAAAGACGGATTAGTCCGCAATCTGAACCCTTCTGAAATACTCGGACAGGTTTATAAAGCCGAACAGCTGACATCTCAGACAGTGCAGTCGGTAGTTTTAATGGGAATCGGGGAACCGCTTGACAATTACGTCAATGTTACAAAATTTTTGGAACTGTACGGAAAACACAGAAGTTTAAGGAATGTATCGCTGTCAACTTGCGGACTTATACCGAAGATATATGAACTGGCGGAACTCAGATTGGGGTTAACGCTGTGTATTTCACTTCACGCATCGAATGACAAAGCACGCAGTGAAATAATGCCGATAAACCGGGTATACAGTATACATCAGCTGATAAGCGCGGCGAAATACTACCGTGAAAGGACGTCCAGACGGATAACATTTGAGTATGCG
>JAISVP010000185.1 GCA_031271475.1 Oscillospiraceae bacterium
ATAACATACGGCTGTCAGATGAACGTATCGGATACGCAGAGGATTGCCGGAGAACTTACACGGATGGGGTTTGTCTTTACCGATGATGTCAAAGATGCGGACTTAGTCATAATGAATACCTGTGCTGTCCGGGAAAATGCTGAAAACAGGGCGTTTGGAAATATCGGACATTTAAGGCATATAAAAGACAGAAATCCGGATTTAATCATTGCGGTATGCGGTTGTATGACGAAACTTCAGGATGTGCGGGAGAAAATAAAACGCTCTTATCCGCAGGTTGATTTTATGTTCGGTCCCGATGAAATCGGGAACTTGCCGCAGCTGTTATACGGCATTGAATTTGACGCGGAGGCAGTTCCGTATTATGACCGTCCCGGCAGAGGATTGGTTCCTGTAATGTACGGCTGTAATAATTTCTGTTCGTACTGCATAGTGCCTTATACCAGAGGCAGGGAACGCAGCCGCGCACCGGAAGAAATTATTGCCGAAGTGAAAACTTTGGTAATGGACGGGCATAACGAGATTATGCTGTTGGGGCAGAATGTAAACTCTTACGGCAATGACAGGGACGACTATCCGAGCTTCTCACAGTTGTTAAGGCAGGTTAACGCCGTTGACGGAGAGTTTAAAATCACGTTTATGACATCCCATCCGAAGGACGCAAGCCATGAACTTATTGATACGGTTCTGGAATGTGAAAAAATAGAAAAGCACCTGCACCTTCCGCTTCAGAGCGGGAACGATGATATTTTAAATGCGATGAACAGAGGGTATACTGTACAGCAGTATCTTGACACGGTAAATTACGCAAGGAATAAATTCCCGGATTTTTCTTTCGGAACAGATATTATAGTGGGATTTCCGAATGAAACATACGAGCAGTTTGCCTGTACGCTGAAAATGCTTGAAACGGTTAAATTCAGTAATGTATTTTCGTTTATATATTCCAAACGTACGGGAACAAAAGCAGCTGAAACAGATGATAAAATCACAGCTGAGGAGAAAAGCCGGCGTATGACGCAGCTGTTGGAACTTCAAAAAAAGATTGCAAAGGAGAAAGAGAAAATGAGTGTAAGTCAAGTTAAGGAAACAGTGGAATTAAACACAGACGGCAATGATTTGGAACAGGCGGTAAGAAAAGTAGGCAGACTGATACAGGCGGATGAAAGGTATAAGGCATTTTCACGCGCAAGTGCAAACAGTGATGCGGATGCGGATTTGCAGTGTATGCTCGGAGAGTTCAGCCTTAAGCGTGCACAGTTGGGCAGGGAGGTATCCAAACCTGAAAAAGACAGTGAAAAAATTGAGGAAATTGATACCGAAATTAAAGAACTTTACTCACATATTATGGCAAGTGAAACTATGATTGCTTACAATATGGCAAAGCAGGAGTTTGACGCTATGCTTAATACTGTAACAGGTATTATTTCAATGTCGGCAAGCGGAGAAGATCCGGATACATGTGTGCCTTCCGTACAGGGATGCGGCGGCAGCTGTGCGGGCTGTTCCTCGTCATGCGGACAGTGAACGCTGTTTCCAGGAGGAGAATAATGTTGCAGTAATTTCGCCCCCGAACGGGCGAAGAGAAGTCCTCATCGGCGCAAGCATTTGCGTGCGGGTCTGGGCGAAGCCGGTCAGAAACGATTGTAATTCAGAGGGAGTATATGGAATTAAGTACGGTAAATATAGAGGAACTGTCACCGGTAATGCGGCAGTATGCGGAGATTAAGGGACGGTATGAGAAACATTTGGTGCTTTTCCGGTTAGGGGAATTTTACGAACTGTTTTTTCAGGATGCGGTTATAGCGTCAAGACTGCTGGATATAATCCTTACCGGACGTGAAGGCGGACTTGAACAAAGAGTGCCGATGTGCGGAATCCCGGCAAACAATGCGGATATGTACGTGAAAAAGCTTGTGGAGTGCGGTTATAGAATAGCGGTATGCGAACAGCTGACAGAGCCCGCGCAGAGTAAGGGACTGGTGGAGCGCGATGTGGTGAAAATCATCACCCCCGGAATGCTTATCGGACATGGGATGATTGACGACGGACGCAATAACTATATCTGCTGTATACATTACAGCGGCAAGGAATGCGGTATGTGTTTTGCCGATATTTCTACGGGTGAAATGGATGTGTGCGTAAAAAAAGGCAAACGCGTGGAAAATGCAGTTATAAATGAATTAACCCGCTTTACCCCTTCCGAAGTAATATTTAATGCGGATTTTTTAGACTTAAAAGCGTCCGGGAATTTTATGAAGGATGTTTTGGGCTGTACGGTAACGTTGCGTGACGACGCCTGTTTTGATGTCAGAAAGAACAAAGGTCTTATGACTCAAAGTATTCCGTCTGAAAAAATGGAGAGTATGGGTTTTGAGTACGGAAAAAGTGAAACAGCCTGTATTTGCGGACTTTTGGATTACATAAACGAAACTCAGCGAATGCTTCCTCATTCCATAGAAGTTAATTTTTTTCAGGACGGCGATTACATGGAACTGGATTTAACGGCTAGACGGAATCTGGAACTTACCGGAACTATCAGAGACGGCGGAAAAAAAGGTTCACTTTTGGGTGTAATTGATATGACAAAAACACCTATGGGTAAAAGACTTATACGTTCATGGCTTGAGAAGCCGTTGAATGCTCCCGTTAAAATTATGGAACGTCTTGAGGCGGTTAAGGTTTTATGTGCAAATTCCGTAACACTCTGGAATATAGACAGCGTGTTGAAAAATGTCCGTGACATTGAACGTCTTATGACAAGGGTTTTATATAAATCAGCATCCCCGCTTGATTTAAAGGCTTTATCCGAAACGGCAATGCAGATGCCCGCGCTTAAGGAACTTCTGTCAGGATTGACAGAATCGAAACTGCTGGCAAGACTGAGTGAGCAAATATCTTCACTGGATGATATTTCCTCACTTATTGAAAATGCGATTAAAGATGAACCCGCAAAGAATATCCGCGACGGCGGGTTTATAAAAGAGGGGTTTAATGAGGAGTTAGACAGACTCCGGGGAATTGAAACCGGAGGCAACAATCTTATTGCGGAAATTCTTAAGCACGAACGCGAACGTACCGGCATAAAGAATTTAAAGACAGGGTATAACCGTGTTTTCGGATATTATTTGGAAGTCACACGTTCTTATTACGAATCCGTTCCGGAGGATTACATAAGGAAACAAACTTTAACAAACTGTGAGCGTTTTATTACAGAGGACTTAAAAAAAGCGGAGTATGACATAACAAGTGCACAGCAGCGGATACTTACGCTGGAAGCGGAGATCTTTGCGGAAATAAGGGATTTTATTGCCGCACAGCTTATAACAGCCGAAAAAACCGCAAAAGCGGCGGCTGAAACGGATGTGCTGTGTTCGTTTGCGGCCGTTTCCATAAAGAATCAGTATGTTCAGCCGGAAATAGCCATTGACGGCATAACGGAAATTAAGAACGGACGGCATCCCGTTGTGGAAGTTCTGCAAAACGATGAGATGTTTGTGCCTAACGATGCCTACCTTGATACCGGAAGAAACCGTATGAGTATCATTACCGGACCGAATATGTCCGGTAAATCGACTTATATGCGGCAGATTGCAATTATGACTGTTATGGCGCAGACGGGCTGTTTTGTTCCTGCGTCTTATGCGAAAATCAGTTTGGTTGACAGGATTTTTACAAGGGTCGGAGCTTCCGTTGATTTAGCGTCGGGAAGAAGTACGTTTATGGTCGAAATGTCGGAAGTTGCTGAAATATTA
>JAISVP010000019.1 GCA_031271475.1 Oscillospiraceae bacterium
GCGTCCCTTGCGGTCCCCAAAACACAGTAAACATAACAGAACAGCCGTTCTTTTTCCTGACTGGTCATCGCATAACCTCCTCTCACTAATACACCGTTTTTGGTAAAAAGTTGCACGCAAACGTGCAACTTTTAAAAAAATATATATTTTTTTTAAAAAAGTTGTTGACAAGTTAAAAAATGTGTGGTATAATTAGAAATATAACCAAGCTGTAGGCTGGATGGCGTTTGAAGGGGTATAGCTCAGGTGGTAGAGCAGTGGTCTCCAAAACCACGTGCCGAGGGTTCAAATCCTTCTGCCCCTGCCACTTACTTTCTTATATAGCCGTTAGATAACGGCTATATGTCTCGGCTTTGCCGAGGTTCGCACGCATTTGCGTGCGGCGATTAGGACGGGCTTCGCCCGTTCCAGACAGCAATTTTTATAGAAATTGCTGTGAAAATTACTATAGAAGAATGTAAGCAAAAACATACGCGCGGACAATAAGGAACTTTTGACACTGTCTGCCGCGTCAAAAACCCAAACCAAACTCGCTTATATAAGGTATACGTCCTTTTATGTGCCGGAACGGATGTTCCCGGCTGAAAAATATAAGCGGCGACTTTGAACAGGAGGAATACCGATGAAGAATTACAGGGATATGTACTACCGTCTGTTAGGCAGGATGGAAACGACAACCGACATTCTTGAAGTGACATCAAACGCATTCGTTGAAATTGTGCAAAGCATGAAAAAAGCACAAAGAGATGCGGAAGATCCGTTTTTGGAAGATGAGATTTATGACTCGCCGTTAGATGAGGATGAGGAAGACTGATTAAATTTGTTAAAAGGTTATTTCGATGATAACAGGAAAGATGTATAGAAAAAGCAAGTTTTTAAGCTGCTTTTAAAGATTCCGGTCGGCTTTCTTGATTTTATGGGTGAAAATTGATAAAAGGCGGCTGTATACGGTCGCCTTTTTGGTTAAAACAAAAGACTTTCTATTTTTTGTAAAGTCGTTAAATGTGGCTATAGTGAGAGAAAAAATGAAATTAAAAAACATAATGTCAGTGCTTTGCGCACTTTCAGCACTTACAGTGCACCTGCCGCAAACGGCTGCGGCTGACACAATCACACAGCATGATATTCCCGTTTCGGAATACGGCACGACAATTGCGATGCCAATGCCGTCCGCGCTGACTCCGGCACTCGCAAACAGTGACGAAGTAAGTCCGGAAGAAACAGCATACCATTTGAAAATGGCAGTACTTGGGGTTCTTCCCCCGGAACCCGAAGACGACAAATACCGAAATAACGTAATTAATACAATGGATATTGTAATGGCAAAAAAATACTGTATAGAAAAGGAAAAACCGCCTAAGTTTCCGACATACGGCATTGATGTTTCCACGCATCAGGGTGCCATTGACTGGAAAGCGGTTAAAAATGCTAACTTCAGTTTTGCGATAATCCGTGCGGGATACGGAAAAGACCGGCATCTTGACCAAGTGGATAAGCGGTTTCACGCAAATATGCACGGAGCGAAACAGGCAGGACTTGACGTTGGAATATACTGGTATTCGTACGCTCTTAACGAACAGGATGCCTTGGAAGAAGCCCGGTACTGCATAGATACGGTTGAGGGATATCAATTTGAATATCCGCTGTATTTTGACATCGAGGAGCCCAGTCAGGTTGAACTTGGAAAGACGGAAGTGTCGAAGATAATAACAACATTCTGTGACGAAGTCAAGAAAAACGGATATTATCCGGGACTGTACAGTTATAAAAATTTCCTGCTGAACAATGTCGATGAAGAGGTGCTGCGTAAATACCCTGTCTGGGTGGCGCAGTGGGCAGAGGAAAACACTTACGGAAAAGAGTACGGAATCTGGCAGTATTCCTCAACAGGTTCGGTAACGGGCGTAGACGGAAATGCAGACTTGAATATTGCATATGTGGATTACCCCACAGTTATTAAAAGTTTGCGCATGAACGGTTATTAGTACATAACCGCACAGGACAAACGCGGTGTACCGGTGCATTTTTGGCTGACGCGTCAGCCCCCCTGCCGCTCTCAGACGGTATCGAATGTTCCACGTGGAACATTCGCACGAAAAGAAAGCGCGGTCTAAAATGTTCCACGTGGAACATTCGCACAACAAGAAAGTGCGGTCTAAAATGTTTCACGTGGAACATTCGATACAAAAAGTAAGTGCGGTCTAAAATGTTTCACGTGGAACATTCGCACGAAAAAGTACGGTCTAAAATGTTCCACGTGGAACATTCGCACAAAAAAGTACGGTCTAAAATGTTCCACGTGGAACATTTTGTACAAACGGAAAGGAATTAAGTTAAATGAAGATATTAAAAATAATCGGAACGGCGGTGCTGTTGACGGCAGCGTTGGCTGCGTGTGAGAAAAAACCGCCTGACATCAATAATCCTGCTCAGGCAGATACGAAAAATAAGAACTTAAACGGAATGACGGTGACTTGGCTGGGTTCGTATGATATAACTAAGGATTCGACGGCAATCGCGCTGTTCGAGGAAACAGGCGCGAAAATTGACTATATCTACAGCCCGGCAATCGATATCGCCTATTATACTCAGCTGCGAATGCTCAACGGAGAGCCCGTGGATATGGCGGAATTTAATCCGGATGTGTTCCCAAAGGGTTACAATATGGACATATATGAGCCGCTTGACTCATATGCTGACATGAAGCTTTGGGACGGCGCCGCCAAAGACCTTGCGGATTCGCTTGCGTATAACGGAAAACATTATGTACTGCCGACAAGAATACGCATGAGTTCGGGATTGCAGTATGATAAAAAACTGTTTGAAGAGGAAAACTTGGAAGATCCGTATGATCTCTATAAGGGCGGCAAATGGACTTGGGGCAAATTCTTGGAAATGTCGGAGGAATATACCGAAAAAGGCACCGAGCAGAAACCGCGGTATGCGGTAAGCGGCGTATTCGGCGTGCCCGCATACTACACCGGCGGCGATACATTTCTTAAAAATGACGGTACAGGATGGACTGCCAATACCTCCGCGCCGACTTTCGCAAATATCGGGCAAATATTGCAGAATGTAAGCGGAATGTACCTCAAAGACACTGACTGGCACAGCTCCTATAACGCCGATAACAACGCGTTATTCCACGCAATGGGCGACTGGTCGTTAGATATCGCCAATACGGATAACCCGGACGGTGATATTTCATATGTTCCGTTCCCGAAACCGGAAGGCGCCGACAGGCATTACGCGTTGGCGGAGTTTGACGCGTACTTGCTGGTAAAAGATTCCCCGAACGCGTACGGCGTTGCAAAGTATATCGAATGCGAGCGTATTGCGGAATCCTCGGATGAATATGAAAAGGAACGCCGCGAATATGTATTGAATGACAGAAATATAACCCCCGAGCAGTATGACCTTATAAAGGAATACGAAAAAGACGTAATTCCCGTATATGATTATGTGTTGGGATTGGGTAAGGAAATTACGAAAACCGGTGAGGATTCGTTCTACAGCCGCGGCGCGCTTATTAACACGGCGGAAGCTATCTTGCGTGACGGTATGAAATGGACGGAAATTGCTGACCCTATCGGTGATATTATCAATCAGGCACTGGAAGCACAGCAATAATTCCGTTGCCGGGCTAAGTATCGAGTTAAAGGATAATTATGGAGTAATTTGAAATAGCAGCAATTCTGAAAGAAATTTACAGAATTGCTTTGGAAACTGATAATGTTGAGGATATACACCGGGCTGTGCAAGTAATGCTTGATGATAAACAGGCAGCCCGGACTGAAAAATAGCAGGTAAAAAATGCCGGAATCAGCAGCGGCGGGACTGCCGTATCGGGAGGAAAATGACAGAAATAATTTTGGCTAAATATGGTGAAATTGCGTTAAAAGGGTTGAATAAGAGTACATTTGAGGCTGTACTCTTAAAAACTGTGCGCAGAAGATTACAAGGTTTGGATTTTGAACTGACAAAATCACAGTCGACACTCTATATAAAGACTTCCGATGCGGGTCAGGCATTGGAGCGTCTTGAAAAAATATTCGGAATTTCCACGCTTTGCCGTGCGGTATCGGCCGAAAAGGACTATGATGCGATTGTGCGGCAAACGGTGGAATCTTTTGGCATTCAATTGAAACACGCCGGAACATTTAAGGTCGAGGCAAAGCGTGCGGATAAGACATTTCCTTTGAATTCACCGCAGATTTGTGAAAAACTTGGTGCGGATCTGCTTATGCAGTTCCCAAATCTTACCGTGGATGTAAAAAATCCTCAAGTGACCGTGACGGTGGAAATCCGCGATACCCATGCGTTCATTCATACGCAAAAAATCCCCGGGGCAAGGGGTTTGCCGGTCGGAACGGGCGGGCACGGAATGCTCATGCTTTCCGGCGGAATCGACAGTC
>JAISVP010000026.1 GCA_031271475.1 Oscillospiraceae bacterium
TTCCAAATCCTTACAACACTGAGATTTTACTTGCGGCATACGCGGTTGCTTCCCGGATAAGAAAAGCTGCAAACTATAACGGAACGCAAAGCGAAACAATCCAGATTTCAAAAAGTTAATTAGAGGTGAAATATGAAATATCAACACGTTAAGAGAATATTTAATAATCCTTTTTATGTGAATCTCAAAAAGCACTATTGCCCTAATTGTGGTAGACTTATGCATAAGATAAAATTATCAAGGATAATCAATTCTCAATCATCAGAGGCAGGAAATTTTGATTTTCACAATGTAGACAACTATATGGTAGGTAATGTCAAATTCATATGGACTGAATTTAAATGTTCTAAATGCGAAAATCAGCTAACAATTGACTCAATGAGGCGAATAAACAAAAAAGGAAATGAATATAAAAAAGGTGATGTGGTGAAAATTAGTAAAATAATACCTTATATAGTAATAACATTATCTCGCCCATGTCCATTTCCTCGTCTGGGAAAATGTCATTTTCTGCATAAAAACCGACTTCAAAAGGCGTACTGTTCTCACCACCCGGGCAGGGAAAGGCTGATAAAACTCATCAATTCGTCTCTCACTCCCACCGTCGATTGGCTTCGGTAGTTTAATGAAAGTTTCGCAGTCGAATTTCAAAATCGGTGCTGACAGCCATATTAGGCATTTCCGCTAAATCGGAAACAGAGCCAAAATTTTTCCTGTTTTCATACTTAGGACATCCCATAAGTTTTAGTAACATTGCCGCAGACTATTAAGCACTCCCCTCCTTCCGATGTTTCAAGGCGTTTTTTTATTGCTTTTGCCACAGATTTCATTTGCTCGTTTTTTATAAGAATAAATACAATTTCTTTTTCCGGTTCAATATTCATATTGAACACTTTTTCGGTTGCGTTTTTGCCTGACGCCCTTGCTTTCACAATAGTACCGCCTCTGGCTCCGTTTTCTACCGCCGTTTCCATAACGTCCTCAGCCATTCCTTTATCTACAACAACAAACATAGATTGATACATAACAGTTCCCTCCGCCGCAAAATCGTTTAAGAAATTGATTTCCCCATATCCAAAAACCGCTGTCAGCGGTACAGTAAATCCGATCCCGTGATTGGGTTTATGAAGTTTAAATTCTTCGCAGATTTTCTGTGCTGCTGTGTTTGAGGTTTCTTCATCGGCAAGCATTAGGACGATTTCTCTTTCCACATCGTTTAATTCAAGCAATTCTAAAAGATGTCCACGCATCGTCCCCATTCCCATACATACAATACCTTGATCTATACCGCACCGTTTTGCGGATTTCAGTACTTTACTGCCATTGCCTGAATTCACTATAAATACAATCAGTTCACTCATAATGCACCTCGAAATTAATTACCTTTACTTTTTAACTTAAAAATAATTCCCAAAACTTGCAATGTTATAATAGGCATAAGCGCGACCATTGAAATCATCCCGAACCCGTCAACGAGTACATCCGCACTCTCGTGTGCTGACGCCGCACCTTGCGTAAAAGCAAGAATGAATGTAGCCGTCATAGGCCCCGTAGCAACTCCTCCCGCATCAAACGCAATCCCGACAAACAGTTTAGGTGCGAAAAATGTCAAAGCGAGTGCCATAACGTATCCGGGTAAAAGATAATGCCACAATTTGATCTCCGGAACAAGAATTCTCAGTACAGAAAGTCCGACAGCCATTCCGACTCCGATACACAGTGAAATGAGTACGGCTTTTTTCTTGACATATCCGCCGGTAACTTCCTCTATTTGGTGCGTTAAAACATGGACTGCGGGTTCTGCTAAAATGGTTACCAGTCCTATAATAAACCCTGCAATAATTACAAATGACTTGTTTTCAAGAACAGATAAGCCGTGTCCAAGTGCGGTGCCGACATCCATAAATCCGCCGTTTACTCCCATAAAAAACAGAATCAGCCCAACAAAAGCATATGCGAATCCCATAAGCATTTTTTTAAACGCACTCCGGCTTAATTTAAAAGCAACATTCTGAAAGATAACAAGTATTGCAAAAAGCGGCAAAAGAGTAATAAAACTTTCTTTAGCAACTCCAAGAAACTGCGAACCGAATACCTTAAACACCGCGTTTTCTACTTCGGGAAAAGGTGGTAACTCAGCTGTGAACTCTATGCTCTCAACAGAAAAACTTAAAATCATTACTGCCATAATGGCACCGGTTGAGGCAATTGATACCAATCCAAAACTGTCCTTTTCCGAAGCTTTACTGTCCTTTTTCATTTCTGAAATCCCCACAGCAAGAGAGAGTATAAACGGAACGGCGAGCACCCCCGTAGTTGCGCCGGATGCGTCAAAGGCAATTCCGAAAAATTCCTGCGAAGTAAAAACGGATAAAACACCAATTATAGCATAAAGCCCGATTAAGATAAGGTACAGAGGTATATTATAAAAAGTTCTTAAAAACCCCAATGCAACCATAACAGCCAATCCGATTGAAACAGTTATAAGTATGCTCATTCCCGGAATTTCACCGGAAGTAACAGTGCCGACTTGATTGGAAAGCACCAAGAGTCCGGGTTCGGCAATGGAAATAAAAAAACCGAGTACAGCACCTGCCGATAAAGCAATCCAAAGTTTGCCGGATTTAGCAATAGACGCCCCCGTATGAGTTCCCAACGGAGTTATACCTATGTCAACACCTATCAAGAAAAACGACAGTCCCAAAATAATAAGCACCGAACCAAAGAGGAATCTCCCTATCATAGCAGGTTGAAGCGGAACAAGTGTAAAATGCAAAACCGTTACAATTACAATTATCGGTACTACAGAAAATATATTTTCTTTTAATTTGCTGACTAATAAATTCATGTTTTTCTCTCTCGGTCTTTAAAGTTGTGATTTTTATCCATTATTTATTATTCGCGATTCCGCCCGGCAAGTGTACAGAAAGCTGTGTACATCTGCCGTAAATGCCTTCTTTATTTCTAATATATGCAACATTTACCGTTTCAAAAACCTATACGGACGGCGGCACCTCATACGCAATGTCCTTCGCATTGATTTTCCTGCTGACAGACATGACTGCATACCAATGACAGCGGATTGTTTTCGAAAAGCAGTTTTCCTGCTTGCGTCACACACTTTCAAGCAGAAGTCTGATTGTCTCTTTAATTGGCGTTTTGACAGGACATCTTGCTTTTTATTATAGCATAAAAAAATTCAATTGTCAACCCCCGGAAAGTACGTGTTTTACAAATTAAATTGAACTTAAGGTGTGTTCAAGACCTATGCAGAACTACCCTGTTACAGTAATTTCGACCCCGAACGGGCTAAGCGAAGTTCTCATCGACGCACGCATTCACGTGTGGGTCTCGGCTTTGCCGAGACTATATTCGTTAGAAACGGCTACAGTAACACATTGCCTTCCCCTTCACCTTTTGATTAACTGTTTCATATACTGTAACAATAAACGGATTCCAATAAATCGGAGATAACATTGTATACGCAACGCTAAAGGAGCTTTTGAATATGGCTACAATATCCGGCAAATTAAGATTCGACCGATTAAGGACGGCAAGCCCTTCTGATGCGGCACAAGGCATAGCAAATGTCCCTATTGTTTTGCAGAATACAGCGTCAAACGTCATGCTCGCGGTCATGACTGACTCGGACGGTAACTATACATTTACAAATGTTCCCGACGGTGATTACAGAATTGTCGAAGCGTATGGCATAACCGCAGGATTTTCGCCGGGAGACTTTTCTGCTGCGGCAGCCGCGAATCCCATACAAGCGGCATTTCCACCTTTAAGCCAAGTAACCAACCCTCCTGCCGGTGCTACAAATCTTGACGCAGTAACGCCTTCCACCATTTTAGTGAGCGTTGCAGGCTCCGACCTCACAGGACAGGACATTTTAAACGGTCCTGTCAAATATACTCCTATACATACCATACTGGACAAAAATGTTACGGTTTCTCCGCAAAATCTGATTTCCGAGGCAGACAACGGTTCTTTCGGCAGTTTTCCGCCGGGCACCGTTGCCAACACCGGTGCAGATCCGAACCCGTACACCGATATAGGCACACAGTTTGTGTACACTCAGCCAAATCCTGACGTTGTTACGCCGATGTTTCACCAATATACCGTTCAAAATGTGATGAATAACGCAACCGCCAACATTCAGCAGACATGGTGGCGTATTGCCGACCATACTTCCGGCAACGAGACCGGCAGGATGATGGTAATTAACGGAGACGTACCCGGTTCAACAATCTTTGAGCAGAAGGTGAGCGTCAAGCCTGACACCTATTACCTTCTGAGTTCATGGATTTTAAATCTTTCTAAAAGTACTTCACTTGTTGACCCTAAGTTGGGAGTGGAGGTGCTTGATGAAAACGGCAATATGTTATACAATGCCACTCTGGGTGCACTGATTCCTATGGATCCTGACAGTCCCGAGTGGAAGCAAATAGGAACTGTTATCAACTCCCAGAGCAATTCATCGCTCACTGTACGCTTTACCAGCGAAGGTCCCGAAGCTAACGGTAACGACTACGCAATAGACGACATCGCATTCAATGAGGTCGAAATAACACCGTATGAACCTCAAAAGACAGCAGATGCCGCACAGACATATGCGGGTAATACGGTGCGTTATACTGTTACGCTTGCAAACACTGGTTTTAATACCCTGTCAAACGTGAACGTTCATGATATTGTACCGATGGGAATGACTTTTGTTCCCGGTTCAGTTACAATAAACGGTCAGAGCAATCCGACAGCAGACCCATCCGCCGGTTTCACTGTTCCGGATATTCCCGGCGGCACGACGCTTACCGTTACATTTTCAGCTTCAGCAAGTGCCAGTGAAGTTCCGGCGATAAATCCAACCGTTAACACTGCACAAATCAACTATTCCTACACACCTGTCACAGGCGGAATTCCAAGCGTCTTCAACAGAACAACAAATAAGGTCTCTGTAGAAATTTTGCCTTCCCCTTGTATAACATGTCCGACTGGCCCTCAGGGCTTACAGGGCGTAACCGGAGATATAGGTCCGCAAGGTCTTCAGGGAATACAGGGACCGATGGGAGACACAGGTCCCGCAGGACCACAAGGATTGCAGGGACTTCAAGGTCCGATAGGAGCTACAGGTGCAACGGGTGACGTGGGACCGCAGGGATTGCAGGGTCTTCAAGGATTGCAGGGCATTCAGGGACCGATGGGCGATACGGGTGCAACGGGTGACGTGGGACCGCAGGGATTGCAGGGCTTGCAAGGATTGCAAGGATTGCAAGGTCTTCAAGGGCCGCAGGGCATTCAAGGTCCTACAGGTGATACAGGTGCCACAGGACCGCAGGGATTACAAGGTTTACAAGGATTGCAGGGCATTCAAGGAATTCAGGGACCGATGGGAGACACAGGTGTCTCAGGACCACAGGGATTGCAAGGACTTCAAGGATTGCAGGGTCTTCAAGGACCGCAAGGCATTCAAGGGCCGACAGGAGTTACCGGTGCAACAGGTGCCGCAGGACCACAGGGATTGCAGGGACTTCAAGGACCGATGGGGGACACGGGTGCATATTAATAATGACAACAAGTCATACAGCAATCAGTAGAGTGTGAATATTATTCCGGGATCCTTTAAAATTAACTGTTTTGATTTGAAAAATTTTAGTGGCAATGAGAAAAATCACAAAACTCATTCCGATACATACGGAAATCTCCGTTAAAATCATGGGTAAGACAATCAGCTGTGTAACTTATAAAAATTTCAAAAAAAGACTTGACAAGCATAAAAAAAAGTGCTATAATATTATAGTTGCACTGGGGTATCGCCAAGCGGTAAGGCAACGGACTCTGACTCCGTCATCCAAGGTTCGAATCCTTGTACCCCAACCAAAAATACGCCTAAAATGCGTTATTTGATATTGCATCAAACAACGCATTTTAGGCGTATTTTTGATGCGGGAGATGGGACTTTACAGCATTCGGCTGACAGCGAAAAAAGAATATAGCAAGATACAGAAAAGCGAGAGGAAGCTGAACTTGCTCAAGCAGAATTTTAATGCCGATGTGCCGAACAAGGTTTGGATTAGCGACGTAACGCTCTTGAAACTTAAGGACAGATATTATTACCTTTGTGCGATAATTGACTTATATTCCCGCAAGGTGATTTCTTATAATATTTCTCGGAGTGACAATACGCATTTAATTACCGAAACGCTAAGAGGTGCGATTGCTTGCAGGCATGCAAAAGGCGTGATTTTCCATAGCGACCGTGGATCTTCTTATGTTTCTTATACTGCAGCCAAGGTCATGAAAAAGAATGGAATAGTTCAGTCTTTTTCTAAAAAAGGTACTCCTCATGATAACGCGGTGATGGAGTCGTTTTTTGCTTCTTTGAAGCGAGAGGAATATTACAGAAGTAATTACAGATCTGAAGTGGATTTGAAGAGACGGATTGGCAAGTATATTGAGTTTTACAATACCGAGCGTCCGCATGGGACTTTGGGGCATATGACTCCGGAGGAGAAGGAAGATAGTTTCCGGAAGGCTGGGGCTGAAAAGGCTATACTGGGGGAGTAATTTGCTGAAGTGTGTCCGCTAATTTCTCCCGGATTAGCGTTTTTGCACCTTGGGAAGTGTTGTTTCGTGCGTTTACTGAGACGGGTTCACTATTGTGCG
>JAISVP010000052.1 GCA_031271475.1 Oscillospiraceae bacterium
ATATTACCGCGAAAATCTGCCTTGTCTTACAGTAAAACTGCGGCAAATTAAGTTTGCTTATGTCCGCGGTTTAAATACCTCAAAGGCGGTGTTAATATGAAAACAGTTTTGGATATATCAAGGGATAAAGAGGATAAATATACGGTGCTGTCCGTATCAGGCAGGGTCGATACGATGACAAGCCCCGAACTTCAAAATGTGATTCTTGCGGAGTTCAGAGAGGATAAGTTCCTTATACTGGATTTAAGCGGCGTGGAATATGTCAGCTCAGCCGGACTCAGGGCTTTGCTTATCGGACATAAAACTGCCGTTTCCAAGGACGGTGAAATGATATTGCGCGGTGTGAATCCGGGCGTAATGTCTGTTCTGGATTCTGTGGGTTTTACTGCTATACTTACGATAAGGAGCAGTTGATGTATGCGTGAGTTTACAGGTTTTAAAAAAGGGATAAACTTCGGCGGATGGCTGTCACAGTGCAGCGGTAAGGATGAACATTACAGGGAGTTTATCTCAGAGAATGATGTTAAGGCGGTGTCGCTGTGGGGAATTGACCATGTGAGACTGCCGGTTGATTACTGCCTTGTCGAGGATGAAGACGGGGCGGAAAACGAAAACGGATATAAATACATAGACAGCTGTATTGCGTGGTGTGAGAAATACGGTCTTAATATGGTTTTGGACTTGCATAAAACGGCAGGCTTTTCTTTTGACGATTCTTCAACGGTAAGTTCGTTTTTTAACAGTGAGGAGCTGAGGTCAAGGTTTACGCGTCTGTGGGTTAAATTAGCACGCAGATACGGTAAATTCAGCGGCTTTGTAGCATTTGAACTGCTTAATGAGGTGGTCTTGTATGATACTGCCGACCAGTGGAATAAATTGCTTTATAAAACTGTCAGCGCAATACGTGCGGTTGCTCCGGATGTGAAAATAATTGTGGGCGGCGTGTGTTTTAACAGTACGTTCACGGTGGCATTGCTTGACGCTCCGTATGACGGGAATATTGTGTATAATTTCCATTGCTATGAGCCGCTTCTGTTTACTCATCAGAGGGCGTACTGGATTGAGAATATGCCTGCGGACTTAAGGACGCAGTATCCGGATATTGCGGATGCTTATACAGGCAGTACAGACTGCCTTACAAAAGAACTGTCTTTGGGTGTTGAAAAATTGGGTGTGCAGTTTTATATTGAGAATGCGGGCAGGAAACTTTTTGAAACGCTCTTTGCGGATGCCGTAAGGGTTGCCGGGGAGAGAAATGTGCCGCTGTACTGCGGTGAATACGGTGTAATAGACCGCGCGCCCGTTGAGGGAACGCTTAATTGGTATGCGGATATTAACGCTGTGTTTGAAAAATATGGCATAGGCAGGGCGGCATGGACATATAAATCAATGGATTTCGGACTTATCGGCACCCATTATGAACCGATTTTTAAGGATTTGTTAAAACTGCTCTGAAAGCTGTTTATAGTATTTCAGCGAAGTTACAGCCGCCGGAAACGGATGTATTTAAGAAATTTCGGCGAAGTTACAGCCGTCAGAAACGGATATATTTAAGGAATTTCGGCGAAATTGAACAGAAAATCAACCAAAAGGTGAAATTTATGGAAAAATGTAATTGTACTAAGCGACAGACGGAAAAACTTAAGGAACTCAATATAGATGTCGGGCTGCTCCGGCCGTGTCTTGAGAAATATACCGGTGTAAGCGGCAGTTTGATTACCGTGCTCCAGACTGCACAGGATCTGTACGGATATCTTCCTGCCGACCTTTTGCTGTATATATCGGCAATGACTGGAATTCCCCCCGCAAAGGTTTACGGGGTGGTGACCTTCTATACTCAGTTCCGTACTGAACCTGTCGGGAAACACCATATTTTACTGTGTCAGGGAACGGCCTGTCATGTTAATGGGGCGGCGGGTATTGAGGAAACTCTGCGTGAGTACCTCGGCGTGAATGAGGGGGAGATTACCGCTGACGGAATGTTTACTTACAGCAATGTGGCGTGTCTGGGTTGCTGCAGCCTGTCCCCCGTGATGATGATCGGAGATAAAACTTACGGTACTCTTACCAAAGAGAGTACTGTGGCGATATTGAAACAGTTAGCCGCTAAGGAGGTATAATGAAAGTAACAGTTGGAAAAGGCAGCTGCGGAATTGCCGCGGGTGCCGGTGAAGTGTACAGTATGCTCAGCGGCGCAGTTGCGGAAGCAGGTCTGAATTGCCCGGTGACGGTTACAGGCTGTATTGGCGCATGCTATCTTGAGCCGATTGTCAATGTGGAATATGACGACGGGCAAAAACGTATCTATGTAAAGGTCGACGCCGACGGAGCCGCCGCGATATTGGCGGCTTTAAAAGGTGATGCCAGCAGGGAGAACGGTTATCTTATACCCAATGAGGATTTAAGCAATATAAATTTTCAGACGAGGATTGCGTTAAAGAATTGCGGTCTGATCGATCCTGAGAATATAGACGAGTATATCGGTGCAGGCGGGTATAAGGCTTCTGAAAAATGTGTTAAGGAAATGCTTCCCGAACAGGTAATAGAGGAAATTAAGATATCCGGTCTGTGCGGCAGAGGAGGTGCGGGATTCCCCGCATGGTTTAAATGGAATGCCGCAAGAACTTCGCCGGGCGGTATAAAGTATATAATCTGCAATGCCGATGAGGGCGATCCGGGTGCGTTTATGGACCGCGCCGTTATTGAGGGCGATCCGCACGCGCTCATTGAGGGAATGATTATTGCCGCGTATGCCATAGGGTATACGGGCGGTGCCGAAAATTCTGGGGTATCTTCAAAAACGGAAGGCATTGTTTATGTAAGGGCGGAGTATCCTTTGGCTATTGTGCGGCTTGAAAACGCTCTGAAACAGGCTCGGGATAAGGGTATGCTCGGGGAAAATATTTTCGGTACCGACTTTTCTTTTGATATACGCATAAAAGCCGGTGCGGGTGCGTTTGTCTGCGGTGAGGAAACTGCTTTAATTGCTTCCCTTGAGGGTGAACGCGGAATGCCCAGACTTAAACCCCCGTTCCCCGCACAAAGGGGCTATTGGCAAAAACCCAGCAATATAAACAATGTCGAAACCTATGCGAATGTGCCGTGGATTATCCGTAACGGCGGAATGGCGTTTGCGGCTATCGGGACGGAAAATGCCAAGGGTACAAAGGTCTTCGCGCTTACCGGAAAAATCGCTAAAGGCGGACTTGTTGAGGTTCCTATGGGACGGACAATCCGCGAGGTTGTGTACGGCGTTGGCGGGGGAATAAAACAGCCGCCGGTTAAGGCAAACGCACAGGGCGGCGAAGTCCGGAAGCTGAAGGCTGTGCAGATGGGCGGCCCGTCCGGGGGATGTATTCCCGCCGAATTGCTTGATACAAAAATAGAGTATAAAACTCTTATGGCTACGGGCGCTATTATGGGTTCGGGCGGTATGGTTGTTATGGACGATACTACCTGTATGGTCGATATGGCAAGATACTTCCTTGACTTCACCTGCAAGGAAAGCTGCGGAAAATGTACGCATTGCCGGATCGGTAACCGCCGTATGCTTGAAATACTCGACAGAATCTGCGATGGCAAGGGAAGAGACGGGGATATTGAACTGCTGACTGAACTTGCACAGGAAATAAAAGACGGTTCGCTGTGTGCTTTGGGGCAGTCTGCTCCGAATCCCGTATTAACCACAATCCGTTACTTCAGAAACGAGTATGAAGACCATATCATAAATAAAAAATGTACGGCTCACAGCTGCAAGCCGCTGATTAAATATGTTATCAGTACCGAAAAATGTACGGGATGTACGCTGTGTGCAAAGAAATGCCCGGTGAATACCATAGAGGGTGAGTTGAAATCCCCGCATAAAATTATACAGCAGAACTGTATTAAATGCGGGAAATGCAAAGATGTTTGCAGGTTTAATGCTGTCATGGCAGATTGATCCTGACTGTAGGCGGAGGTGACTAATGGAAGAAAACCAAATAAAACTTAGTATAAACGGTATCGCTCTGACGGGGAAATCAGGTCAGACTATACTTGATATAGCAAGGGAAAACGGCATAGATATTCCTGCGCTGTGTGATGATAAACGTGCGGAAATGTACGGCTCTTGCGGTATGTGTACTGTGGAGGTTGAGGGCGTTCCCAAGCTTTTGCGTTCGTGTTCGACACTTGCCGCGGACGGTATGAAAGTGCTTACGGAAACGCAAAGAGTCCGCAGTAACCGCAAAGCCGCGCTGGAATTGCTTTTAAGCGACCATACGGGGGATTGCCGGCCGCCTTGCGTACTTGCCTGTCCGGCACAGACGGACTGTCAGGGGTATGTGGGATTGATTGCCGACGGTAAATATGCGGACGCTGTGGAACTGGTTAGGGAAAAAATTCCATTCCCGGCGTCAATCGGACGCGTTTGTCCGCATCCGTGCGAGGAGGCTTGCAGACGTAAGTTAGTGGAGGAGCCTGTTTCAATTGCCGCTTTAAAAACTTTTCTCGGCGATACGGCGCTTCGTGCGCAGGGGGGAATGCCGGATGTTCCCGGTGCAGTTCGGAAAGAAAACTCAAAAAAGGTTGCGGTGGCGGGCGGAGGCCCGGGCGGTTTGACTGCCGCGTACTTCCTAAGAAAGTACGGATACACGGTAACCGTTTATGACGCAATGCCTAAAATGGGCGGTATGCTTATGTACGGCATTCCCGAATACAGACTGCCTAAAGATATTCTTTCAAGTGAGATAGAAATGATTGAAAAGTCCGGTGTTGAATTCCGGTGCGGTGTGAAAATCGGACGTGATATTACACTTCAGCAGTTAAGAGATGACAATGACGCGGTGATTGTTGCCGTTGGTGCATGGGCGGGAATGGGTCTTCGCTGTCCGGGTGATAAACTGCCCGGGGTTTTAGGCGGAATTGATTTCCTGCGTGACGCGGCTTTGGGGAATACCGTTAACTTAGGGAAAGCGGTTGCCGTGGTAGGCGGCGGAAATACCGCTATGGATGCTTGCCGCACCGCCGTACGTCTGGGCGTGGAAAAGGTTTATAACATATACCGCAGAACTAAAGATGAAATGCCGGCGGAATCCGTTGAGATTGAGCAGGCGCAGCAGGAAGGCGTGATATTTAAGTATCTGAGAAATCCTGTGGAGATTTTAAGCAGTGCGAACCCGGAGGATATGAGGGTCAGGGCAATCCGTTTGCAGGTTATGGAATTGGGTGAGCCAGATGACTCAGGCAGACGTTCTCCCGTTCCTGTGAAGGATGCGGAGGAATTTATTGCCGTGGATACGGTCATTGCCGCAATAGGTCAGAGAGGGGCGTTTGCGGGGTTCGAGGAACTCCAGTTAACCGAAAAAGGTACAATAGCTGCCGATGAACATACCTTGCGTACCAGTTTAGACGGCGTTTTCGCGGTTGGAGACGCTACTAACAAGGGTGCGGATATTGCGGTTTCCGCTATCGGAGAGGGGAAAAGGGCTGCCGAAACAGTTGATAAATATCTCAAAGGTGAGGAATTAACATACACTAAGCCTTTCCTGTCTAAATCCGAAAAGACAGCCGATGACTTTGCCGGACGGGAAAAATCCCCGCGGATTAATGTGCCTTGCCGCAAGCCCGAAGAGCGTGCGAAGGATTTTCATGAAATTCTTCCGGTGTTTACCCAGCAGCAGGCTCAAAAAGAAGCTTCACGCTGTCTTGAGTGCGGCTGTATGGACTATTTTGAGTGTAAACTGCTTGAATATGCTAACAGATACAGTGTAAACCCACAGGTGTATTCCGGCGTTGACGGCGGCAAAAAAGCCCGCGGTGTGCCGGAGCATAGGTTTATTGTCAGAGATCCGGGTAAATGTATACTTTGCGGACTGTGTGCAAGGGTGTGTTCGGAAACTGTGGGCGCAAGCGCGCTCGGACTTGTCGGACGGGGCTTTGACTGTGAAGTGCAGCCGGCTTTGGGAATGCCTTTGCAGGATACGGACTGCATATCCTGCGGGAACTGCGCTGCCGTATGCCCTACGGGTGCGTTAACGGAAAAAACCGCTCTGTCTAAGCAGATTCCGCTGAATGAACGGCATACGGATACTGTGTGCGCGTTTTGCGGTGTGGGATGTAAAACAAAACTTACCTCTTACGGGAATTCGCTTGTGAGATCTTTGCCTGACGGTGAGGACGCTTTGCTGTGCGTTAAGGGGCGGTTCGGATTCGGGGAAATTACAAAAAAACAGCGTCCGGATACCGCTTTTAAACGTGAAAGGGGTGAGCTTGTCCGGACGGATTTTGCCGGGGCGGTCTCTTATGCCAATGAAAAAATCCGGAAAATAAAAGAGGAATTCGGAAGTGAATCCATTGCGGTAACGGTTTCCGACCGCTATACCAATGAGGAAGTTTCGGTGATTAAAGCTTATGCGGATGCGCTCGGTGCACGCGTTTTCTCATTCGCTGTGTCCGGCGGAGGTCTTGCCGATGTTAACGGAACTGACTGCTCTACGGTTACTTTCAGTCAGCTTGCCGATGCGGATTTGATTGTTGCGGTGGCGCCGAAAAATCTTTACAACAAGCATCCTGTCGCGGCTATGAAAATCCGGAAAGCTGTTCAAAAAGGTGCGGAACTTCTGCTGATTTCAGATGAGGACAGTTTCCTTGACGAAAGTGCCCGAATCGGAATAAAAACCCGTGACCTGTCGGTTTTGCGTGAGATTGCAAAGGCTATGACTGACATGGGAACGGCTTCGGAGTTACGCGGATATGATGATTTGCGTACCGATTTGCACGGTACCGAAGTATCCGAAACCGCCAAAAATGCCGCACAGAAAATCCTTGCGGCAAGGAATCCTGTGTTTGTATTTGAACGTAACGGCGTCACAACGGACGGCTCAAGGCTTATTGCGGATATTGCCGCTGTTGCCGGAAACGGAAAACGTCCCCTGAAGATTTTACAGCTGCTGTCGGGTGCGAATACTGCCGGACTTATCGGTATGGGTGTGCGTCCGGGCGATGATTTGAAGACTTTGCTTAAAGAAGGTGAAATTCATGCCTTGCTGATTTTCGGGGAGGAAATTACCGGAATTAATTTGGCGTCCGTGGATTTTCTGCTTGTACAGGATATCTGTATGACCGGGATTGCCGAAAGGGCGCACGTCTTCTTGCCGGCAAGCTTTTTTGCCGAAACTTCCGGAACTTATACCGGTGCGGACGGCGAAATAAGAAAGCTTAATCCGGCTGTGAAATGTGAGTTGGAAATGGATAATACCGCACAGATTAAAGCGTTGGCGGACGCGGCGGGCATTACGCTTAACCCTAAAAAGATGAATCCCGCACAGCCGTTTGCAAGCCCGCAGCTTATTCCGACAGGGGGCAGCAGATTACGCCGTGTCGGATACCCGAATACAAATACCCTGTATAACAGTTTTATGGAAAGGTTTAAGTCACGTTAGAAAGCACCGGAATATAGAAAAGTATAGCAAAGTATAGAAAGTGTGTTAATCCGGAAAAACAACAATACCGCCCGCATATGAAGCGCCGTTAATGCTGCCTTCTGCCGTAACATTTTTAATTGTCGCGTTTCGAGTGTATGCAAACAACCCTGCGTAATTTTTTTGGCTCGCATTAATTTCAAGCGTTACTTTATAATCGTTACCGTTAAA
>JAISVP010000057.1 GCA_031271475.1 Oscillospiraceae bacterium
TCACGTTATAACCCTGAAGTCTGCGTTTGCGGCAGATTATATCCATTGCCGTATATGACCTTGGATGCCCGATATGCAGTCCTTGCCCGGACGGATACGGAAACTCCACCAATGCGTAAAATTTCTCTTTCCCCTTTACGGTGCGGGCACGGAATGTCTTATTTTTCTCCCAATAATCCTGCCATTTTTTTTCAATTTGTAAATGTACGTAACCCATTATACCCCCGTTTTACTCATCATCTGCAATTTCTTTGGCTGTTTCCTTATTCCACAGTCTTTCCAATTTATAGAACTCGCGGGATTCCTTACTGAATATATGCACCACAACATCGCTGTAATCAAGCACTATCCAATTTGCGGAACTGTACCCTTCAATATGCAAAGGTTCTTCCCCGGCCTGCGTCATCCTGTCCTCCACTTCATCTGAGAGTGTTCTGACATGGGGCGTGCTTATTCCAGTTGCTATAATAAAACATTCCGTCATTGTCGTCATTTCGCTTATCATAAGCGTTTTTATATCCTGAGCTTTCTTTGAGTCGAGCGCTTTGAGCACTACACTGACCTTTTCATTTTTATCCATGTTACTGTCCTCCTGTCTTTAAGCCGCGGCTACAGTTTAATTCCGCGGCACCTTCGGCACATTGCCGGCTAAAATACTTGCAAAGTCATCCGTTACCTCATTGTAATCGGTATACTTGTTCACCAACTCTAAAATTTCCAGATCGCTGCTGCTTACAATCTCATCATTCCACCGGAAATGCAAATTCAGCAGCTGTGCAACCGCCTCTTTATGCATTGAGTACACCGAAAGTTTATTGTACATCGTCGGTTCCCCCGGAAGCATAAAGCAATTGCAGTCTTCCATTTTTATATCCATAAACGCCATCGCCAAATCCTTGAGTTGCCCTACGGACATATCCGTCTTAACATAATTAAGCACTGTCGGAGTAACTTTTATAATCTCAGAAAGCCCCAGACTCTTCGCTTTCTGCATACATGCCGCAAGGAAAATCCGCTGCGTTTTGATTCGCCCCAAATCCGCTTCGGCATATTCACGTCTGAACCTCACAAACCACTCTGCCTGACGCCCCTCCAATATCTGCTGACCCGGCTCGATAATCTTATCGGCTTCATAGAAAATTCTTTCCGGCACATCTATGGGTATACCGCCGACCGCATCGACAATTGACACTACATCTTCAGTACTTATCATGGCATAATGGTTCACAGACATCTGCAAGGTTCTGTTAATATAATTCACCACATTCTGTACAGAACACTTATTGGTTCCTCCGTTAAGGTAAACCTCATTTATCTTTCCTGTGTTCCCTAAACCGCTGATATAAGTGTCCCGGGGAATTTGAAGTATATTCAGTTTCTTTTGCGTCAGATTCACACTCGCGAGCATCATCACATCAGTCAGAGTTTCGGATTCGTCCAATCCTAAAAACAGTACATTCATGTACTTGTCACGTCCGAACGTATTTCCTTCATCCGCAACAATCGGATTGTCTTTAAGCAGTTCATTGGTCAGCGGCATTGGCTCATTGTCCTCAAACGGATGCGAATTCATTGCCCACAAATATCCGAATCCCCCCATAATGATCACTGCCGCCAGCAAAACTACGCCTAACAGCGTGCGTTCCAGCTTATTCATCTTGCGGACACTCCTGCTGCGTCCGTACCGTGCCGTTCTTCTATTCATCACTTTCACCTCAACAGATTTTCCGAGAGTCTGCCTGATTTATCAGAGATCGCTTTACCGCAAACACCTCTTCTACAGTAATTTCGATCACGAACGGGCGAAGCCCGTCCTCATCGACGCACACATTTGTGTGCGCGGTCTGAGCTTACCCAGACCGCAGCCGTTAGAAACGGCTCTGTTCGGATTTTAGACATGCCCCAATATCGACAATATTCTCTTCTATATATTTTACAACATTTTCATCCAAATAGCAAGTGAAATTTTTGTGAAATTTTATCTGCTCCCGTATCTGCGTTGAAGATATATCCGGCGTTCTTATTTTCAGCACGAAAACCGCATCTTCAGCCCCCAAGTTTTGAATGCCGGAAAATTCCGGTGACGCTGTTGCCGTCTGCTGTGTTTTAAATTCTGCCTGCCGTTTCCCGCGCGGAACAACCGCTATACTTGCTTTCTTTAATATTTCCTTATATTTATACCACCTGTTAAAATCCGCAAACGCGTCGCTGCCAAGAATTAAAAACAATTCCGAGTCCGGATATTTGCCCGCAAAATATTCAACCGTATCGAAAGTATAACTTATCCCGTCCTTAAGCAATTCATAATCACTTACCTCAATACGCCTGTCAGCCTTAGCGGCAATTTTACACATTGCAAGCCGATGTTCTCCTGTTATATAATCCATCCCATCTTTAAACGGAGATACATTCGCCACTACCATCAACACTTTATCCAGTCCCAAAGCATTTGCGGCGCCGGTGCAAACGCAAATATGTCCGTCATGCACAGGGTTAAAACTTCCGCCGTATATTCCTATCTTTATTCCGCCACCTCCGCTTACAGTAATTTCGATCGACGCACGCATTTGCGTGCGGGGGTCTGGGCAAAGCCCAGACCATAGCCGTTAGAAACGGCTATATTAATCCGCTCTTTAAAGACGGGACTGCATCCGTTAAAAACGGTTATAGCCGGAAATCATATCATCTGCATTTCCGCTGTCAGCTTCTGTACTGCCTTGCATCTGTGACTTATTTTATTCTTTTCCCATTCTGTCAGCTCCGCAAAAGACTTCCCGCACATTATACCGGTGTCCGCCGTGCGCGAACACAGAAATTTATCCCGTAAACCAACAGTATCAATCCCTAACGGCAAACTAATCCGGGAACGTGAAAAATCCAAACAGGATTTAAAAACAAAACGCGGCTTAAAGACAGGATCGTATCCGAAACCGTTTTTGCCTTGGGGTTTGAAAGCAATATACCCCTCACAGGTTCCTTTAAAATATTTCACTTCTCCGCCGGGGAATATACAACAGATTATACAAACAAACCTTGCTGTCCGTTTTTCGGCAGGCACACCGCTTAATTCCTCAAGCAATTTCCCGCACCGCTGTTCATCCGTGGCATCTTCTCCCGCATACCGTTTTGAATGTATTCCCGGCGCACCGTTTAAAAAATCCACTTCCAATCCGCTGTCGTCAGCAATTACAGGAAGTTCCGAATCAAGAAGCCGGTCATACACATATCTTGCTTTTATATACGCGTTTTCGCTGAAAGTTATGCCGTTCTCATCGGGTTCACCTGTTATTCCGGCAGTTCCCATAGGTATTGCCGCGATTCCGGACATCTGAAGCAGAGCATTTATTTCCTCTGTTTTATGTGTATTGTTGCTGGCAAATATTATTTTCCTCATTATTACATTCCCTCAAAAAGTGCTTTTACGAACATATTGCTGTCAAACGGCTGCAAATCGTCTATACCCTCGCCTACGCCAATATATTTCACAGGTATTCCCAGCTCATTCATTATTGAAATTACTATTCCGCCTTTTGCCGTACCGTCCAATTTTGTAAGCACTATACCTGTGATATTTGCCGTTTCTTTAAAAAGCCTTGCCTGATTTACAGCGTTCTGACCTGTGGTTGCATCCAATACAAGCAAAACCTCTTTAGGCCATCCTGACGCCTGTTTGTCAATAATCCGATTTATTTTGGCAAGTTCGTCCATAAGGTTCTTTTTGTTATGCAGTCTGCCCGCGGTATCACAAATCAGCACATCAAAATTTTGTGACTTCGCAGTCGATATCGCATCATAAATCACAGCCGCAGGGTCTGTTCCCTCCATATGTTTCACTAAGTCCGCACCGCTTCTTTGCGTCCATATCTCCAACTGCCCGATTGCCGCCGCTCTGAACGTATCGGCTGCCGCCGCAATCACTTTTTTCCCCTGACGGGTAAACTCCATGCACAGTTTACCGATAGTGGTAGTTTTCCCGACTCCGTTAACTCCTATCACCAAAATAACGGACGGTTTTGTCAAACTGTCGGATTCACTGCCCGAATGATGGAAAAGTTCCGTATTGCCGCCCATCATTTCCGCAATTATTTCCTGAAGCAGACCCATTATATCATCCGGATCGGTTGTTCCGCGGCGTTTTATTTCCTTACGCAATTGCTCACAAATCTCACAGGAAGTCTCCACGCCGACATCACTCATTATCAGAGTTTCCTCTAACTGTGAAAAAAGTTCCTCATCGATCTTGGTAAATGAATGTACTACCCGTTCTATCTTCTTAACCAACGATTCCCGGGTTTTTAAAATGCCCTCTTTTATCTTTGAAAATATACTCATTGTTTACCTCATTTGTATAATTCAGCCGTTTCTAACGGCTGCGGTTCGGGCAAAGCCCAGACCCCGCACGCACATGCGTGCGTTGATAAGGACTTCGCTTAGAGCCTGTTCAATATCTTTTTGTGATTGTGCTTTTTGGTGGATTTTTGGCTTTTCTAGGCAAAATTCCGCAGTAATGCTTGCGCCTTACAAGGGATTTTAACGCTGAAAAACGGAAATTTTGCTGAAAATGACACTTGCCAAAAGATATTGAACAGGCTCTTATCCCGTTCGGGGGTCGGAATTGCTATAAGTCCGCCCGGAACAGATTTTGCAATCAGCCCGGCATTTTCAGAAGTTTAGAAATGCCGTCATCCTGCATAGTAACCCCGTAAATCACACTTCCTGCCTCCATTGTCCCCCTGCGGTGAGTAATGATTACAAATTGGGTATTATCCGTAAAGTTTTTTAAATATGCCGCGTATTTCATTACATTAACTTCATCAAGAGCCGCATCAATCTCATCAAGAATGCAAAACGGCGCCGGCTTAATTGTAAGTATTGAAAAATAAACCGCAATTGCCGTAAGAGCCTGTTCACCGCCTGATAACGATATAAGGTTCTTAATAACTTTTCCCGGAGGTGCGGCATTGATTTCAATCCCGGACTCCAGTATGTCGTCCGGATCGGTCAGTGACAGTTCTGCTTTGCCGCCTGAAAACAGCTCTTTAAATATACGCTGAAAGTGCATATTGATATGTTCAAAGCTCACACTGAATATATCACGCATTTTCTCTGTCAGATCCTCAATAATCTTTTCAAGTTCACGCTTTGAGTTTACCACATCGTTCAATTGCGACATAAGATACGCATGACGTTCACTGACTTCCCTATATTCCTCAATAGCATAAACATTCACTGTCCCTAACATTTTTATACCGTTTTTTATACTGTTAAGTTCTTTCTTTGCATTTGGAATGCTTTCGAGATTTTCCGCCGCATTCTCCGCTTCCGAACGTGACATTTCATACTCGTCCCATAACTGTGCAGCAATCGCGTCAACACTGTTCTGCATTGCAGTAAGCCGCTCATCAAAACGGCTCTTACTTTGAAGTATGCCCTCACGCTGCACACTTAAATCCTTTATTTCGGAACGGGCTGTTTCAATGCGTGTTTCAGCCTGTGTATGCTCCTTTGTAAGCACTGTAATTTCCGCATTTAATGCGTCTGTTCTTTCACGGGAAAGTTCCATTGCCTGTGAAGTTTCATAAACCTGTATCTCACGCTGCCGTATCAAAGAGGCATTCCGCGCGGATTCTTCCTCCATCTGCATCAGCTTGTCTGCAAGTCCGTCTTTTAGTTCAGTTAAGTGTGCTATCTCCAAGCGTTTGTTTTCCTGACTGTTTCCCGATTCAAGCAGCCGCATTCTTGCATCCGTCAGTTTATCCGACAGATCCTGACGCTTTTGTGAAAGCTGCTGATTCTCCTTGCGTCTGTGTGTCAGATCGGTCTCCAAATCCGATATTTGTTTCCCTGTTTCTTCCATAAGTTTCATTGCTGACTGCAATGCCCTTACATTTTCTTCTTTTTTATCTTCAAGCTGTTCAGTTCTCCTTTCGGTTTCTTCTTTCCTGTTTTCCGACTGTCTTTTCATTTCCGAAATATGCTTTAATTGAGCGTCAAATTTTATTTTATCCTCATACAGCAAAGACCTTTCATCTTTAAGACATTCTATACTGTCAGAAAGTTTGTCGGCTTCTTTTGCCAGTCCGGCACTTTGATTTTCCAATGCCTTTGAGTTAATCACAAGCTGTTCAATTTCTTTTTTTAATTCGTTAATCTGCGTGCGTCTTGTGAGTATCCCCCCTGAACGCACTGAGGAGCCGCCTGTAAACGAACCTCCGGCATTTATAACCTGTCCGTCTAGCGTCACGGTTTTGAATTTATAGCCGTATTTTTTCGCAATAACACTAGCGGAATCTATATCCTCCGCAATTGCCACCCTGCCCAGCAATGACAGGACAATCCCCCGGTACTCTTCCTTTGCCGCCGCAATATCACAGGCTAATGCGCAAAAACCGTCCTCATTCTTTAAATCCCTGTTATCAAGGCTTGTGCCTTTCACTGATGTAACCGGCAGGAATGTAGCGCGTCCGGCTTTCTTTTCTTTCAGCATTGTAATTGCCTGACGTGCCGTACCTTCATTTGCGACTATAATGTTCTGGAAAGCCGCACCCAATGCTGTTTCAACCGCAAGTGTGTATTTCTGCGGCACGTCAAGCAATGACGCAACCGTGCCGTGCACACCGCTTATGCCCCATTTCATAACGCTTTTTACGCTTGCATTAAACCCCTCCATACTGTTTTCATAATCCGTCAAAACCTTTACCCGGTGCTGTTTTTCCTTAATCTCAAGAATTGCCTCATCAGACTGTGCTTTTACTTCGGTATACTTTTGTGACTTCATTTCATACAGCTTTACGAAACCGTTCAGTTTATTGGCTTTATCATCCAAAAGAAGTCCTAACTTATCCGTATCCTCTGTTAACGACTGTAATTCCTCAGTCAACTGCCGCGTATCCTTTTCAGCAGTGCTTAACTCATCGCTCAGTCCTGACAGCCTTGTGTCAATATCTTTACCCGCTTGCGTAAGTTCAGCAGTATTTACCTTCAGTTCACCGTGATGTATATAAAGCTTCCCCAGTGCTGTCTCCGCCGCCTCGAATGTGCTGTCCGCTGTTTTTACATTTTCATCTAAGGCATTAAACTCAGCCGTAAGTGTTTCTATTTCGTCCTTAATTTCATTTATTTGCCCGGTAATTGCCGCCGCTTCCTGAGATTTTATTACAACGGCGGCGTCAATTTCCGCCTGTGAATTCAGCTGACTGCCCCGCTTTTCCTTAATATCCGCAATAATTTCCTCACTGTGTTTTATGTCATTATTGTACACAGCAAGATCCGCCTGATACTGAGTACGGACACTTTCCTCACGCGTCACTTCCGTTCGGATTTTTTCAATCCGTGCGGACTGTTCCTGTATGCCTATGTACTCCCGCTGTATCAGAGTTTCTTTGTCCTGAGTTTCATTGGAAAGTTCATTTAATTGCGTACTGTATGCCGCCAGAGTTTCAGCCGTGTTTTTCAGATTTCTGTCTGCCTCATGCAGTGTATTAACAAAAACCGACACCTCAAGAGTCTTTTTTCTTCCGGAAAGCTCAATAAATTTATGTGCTTTCTCAGACTGTTCACGCAGCGGTTCTATACGCCCTTCCAATTCCCCGACTATATCTTCAAGTCTGACGATATTTCCGGCGGCATATTCCAACTTACGCATTGCCTCTTCTTTTTTATACCGGAATTTAGAAATACCGGCGGCTTCCTCAAAAATGCCCCTGCGTTCATCACTTTTCGCACCGATAATTTCAGCTATTTTCCCCTGTCCGATTATGGAATACCCTCCGCGTCCAAGTCCCGTATCCATAAACATTTCGTTAATATCCTTAAGCCGCACCTGCTTGCCGTCTATGAGATACTCACTTGCACCGCTGCGGTAAAGTTTCCGTGTAATTTTCACCGTATCATTTTCACTGCCGGCATCAGAGTCCGCATTTCCTCTTCCTATATGCAGTGTTACGGATGCACAGCCCGACGGACGTCTTGTCTTCGTTCCGGCAAATATTACATCATCCATTTTATCGCCGCGCAATGTTTTAGTGGACTGCTCGCCAAGAACCCATCTTACAGCATCGCTTATATTACTTTTGCCGCTTCCGTTAGGCCCGACTACCGCCGTAAGTCCCCCGTCAAAACTCAGCTTAACTTTATCGGGAAACGATTTGAAC
>JAISVP010000105.1 GCA_031271475.1 Oscillospiraceae bacterium
TCGACGCACGCATTTGCGTGCGAGGTCTGGGCTTTGCCGATTATAGTCGTTAGAAATGACTATAATCGGCAACCTTACCAGTTTAGAATAAAGCCAAAGACGACCCAGCCGGCATTGCCGGCTGGGCTTTTATTTTTTGAAATCTCATAGGTATATTATTACTGTGAGGGACAGACGCGGAATTAAAGGAATGCGGCTTGCGCATAATCACCGGGTAAACGAAAAAAAGCTTATGGAAGAATAAACTCTGAAAAATTAATATTCATATCCGTAAGCAATCGAAAGTATTTACCGCCGGTTAATTAGTGTTGCCGGAATGCTTGGATTTTTCATTCTTGTAAACTTTTATTTCTCTGATAATGTTAATCAATAATGACTTATCCTGTTCGTCAAAGGTTTTCAGCATGTTATTTATTAAAATATCAGTTTCTCCTGCGCCTGATGAACCGGTGTTGCACAGTAAATAATCTATGCTTGAATCGAGAATATTTGCTATTTTGACAAGGGAAATCAGACTGACAGTAGAATTGTTTGATTCGATTTTGGCTATGAAATTTGCTGATAAATCCGTCATTTCTGCTAACTGTTCCTGTGTCAGACCTTTGAGTTTACGCATTTCTTTTATCCTGAGTCCGAGAATTTTATAGTCGAGAATATATTTGTTCCCCATAATTTCACCCCTTATTAATTTTATCCTGTATGGGGGAATAAAAATATTGACTATTTGTGAATTAAGTATTGACAATAAGTCCATATTGTGGTATGATGTTAAAAAGGAATTTTAATCTATAGGACAACAAAGAAAAATTTATCAATTTATACGAGGAGGGTTACGTTATGAAAAGTTTGAAAGAAATTATGAGGGAATATAATACAAGCGTCAGTTTGCCGTTTTTAGGGCATACACTAACAGTTTCCGCCGAAAGAAACATCTACAATGAAATGTGTAAAAAGTACAGTGACTTGACTATAACTGCTGTCGCTAAATTCGGAGAATTCAACGCAGGTTTCATAGATTTGAATGATTTGATCAGTACAGCCCGGAGTAAATTCCTTATATCAATCAATGAAATGCTGACAGAGATATCATGTGACGCAGTTTCGATTGGCGTGCATAATCTTGATTCAGGTGCGATCATTGAAGATTGTTTTAGAATGGGACATTTTGAGGCGTTTACAAAGATTTTAGATGCTTACAAAAGCTGCTCTGACGGTGCGGAAATGAGAATTCATATATCAAACAGAAAAAACTCAGGCGGCTATCAAGCTGTTATTCCCATTGAAAGCGCGTCCGACATGATAGGATATGAGATAGGTTCAGCCGTAGGCGAGGCTATCGGAGATGCAATTGAAACAGGGGAAATAAATAAGGCTAAGAAAGCAATTTTCAAAGACGAAAGTCTGCGTAATGAGCTGGTTAACGGTGTACTGCAATCCTGTAATTGTTTAGAAAAAAATGTGATGTGCATTATTTCAAAAAACAGCAATCTGAGGTTAAGTGGGTGGAGCACTGTTGCTGAAAGTCAGAAAGCTGACGCGGTGTTTAATAATGTTATGACGTTAAATTTATCAGAATCTCAAAAAAAGCAATTTGCTTTCGAGGCAATTACACTTGAGCCGTTCAATCCGCAATATTACGCCGGCTTTTTGGAAAAATTTGACGCACTTGGGAATGATGGCATTGAAATACTGAATGTTGCCGTGTTCTTTAATTCCGATTGGGCGGCAAAGCAGACATTGAAAAAGATTGATTTGGAATACAGAACAGTTCAGGGCGTTGTCCTTGAAACAAGAGAACTTGCGGATGCCGCGAGAAATGATTTGAATACGTACAGAGAGTTCCTTGAAAAACCTCCGCAATTTATCTTCCGGGCGGATTACATTGATTATATCGATAAAATCAGGACTTTGCCGATAGATAATAAACTGAAACCGCAATATATTGCACGTTACAGTGCACAGCTGTCGGCATTCGATCAGGAATGCCGGAAAGCTGCCAGGCACGTTTTCCGCATGGAAAACCGCAATCCCTTGTGGAACGGAGATAAGAAGAATACCTTGCTTCATGCGGCAATTTGTGCTTTTTCACTTTTCACTGCGCTCATGGTATTTGTTGAAAAAGACGTTGACAATACTGCGGGAGTTGTCTGGCTCGGTATTATAATCGTACATTTGGTGATTTTCTTTGTCGTGAAACCTAAAAAAGAAAAGGAAATTTACGATAAACTTACCCAGAACGGGAAGTACAAATTTAAGCATATAATATCTGACGCAGTTCAGCGAAATATGGAGGTGTGATGGATGTGATTTGTTCGGTATGCGGCTTTGTTCCCCATAAATTCACCCCTTGTAGTAATTTCGACCCCGAACATGCTAAGCGAAGTCCTCATCGCCGCACGCATTTGCGTGCGGGTCTCGGCTTTGCCGAGACCATATTTGTTAGAAACGGCTATATTAATTTTAGCCTGTATGGGGAAATAAAAATATTGACTATTAGTGAATTAAGTATTGACAACAAGTCCATATTATGATATAATAATGATATAGACAGTACAGAATACTTGTCTATGTTTGGCAGCATATGATGTTTATAGATGTTTTTGGCTATAATTTCGTATGAAAATAAAATTCAGGAGGTGCGTTATGTTCGATTAAGAAGATTCCATAGGCGATTCTCCGCCCGGTATTTGTAAAATGCGGAATATAGCATAATTACACAAAATCAAGCTTAAAACATCTCGGTTGCCACAATAAAAAATAAGAAAGGTGGGTAGAATATGAAATTTGTAAAATGGTTACTGTCAGTAAGGGAAGGGTATTGGCTATGCTCCAAATGCGGCAATTTAGTTTTAATTGGTAAGAACAAATGCGAAAGATGCCAGCATGTCAGGGATAACTCAGATGTAGTGGGATAGTTTTTAATCGTTTCCCCGATTGACCTAACCGTCAATCGGGGAAACGATATTTATGGTTCTTGCTATACCACAAAAATCATATACTGCCAATGAAGCTAATTTACAGCAGGAGGAACAAACATCATGGATTTTACTGTAGGATGCGAACAAAACATCATTGAAAGAGACATATGATTATAACAATTTACGAATTCGCAGTGAATGCGAAGAACTTCGGAATTCGATGTATGAGGTTATTAACAGTTTCAAACTTAACTAAACAATCCGCCCTTGAGGGCGGATTTCTCTTTATTTTTCGATTTTTCATAGGCATATAATTATATAGATGCGAGGAAACTGCGCAGAAAATAAAATTAACTGAAAGGGGGGATCGGTCATGTTCACAAACCTTGCAGCAAAGGACTACGCAATCGGAGGGATTGCGGTTGCAGCATTAGGCATAGGAATATTCGCGATTGCGAGAGGGGAGAAGTTCGGGAAAAGCATTAAAACATCCGAGGAAGAGAATGTAAAAATGCCGGAGGGGTTAGATAAAATGAACTCGATTTTGACGGATACAGCGGCATGAATCCGTAGGAATCCGCAAAGTAAACATCCTATTTTTCACGTTTTTCATAGGCATATAGTTAATATGACAACGCGGAAAGGAGTGATGAAGAAATGTGAAAAAGAGCAGTTTTTGGCGGGCAATTCTGCTGATTGCAATACCCGCAGCGGCGAAAATACTGTTCACCCTGTTAAGGGATGAGCGGAAATGAAATCAAAATGTAGGAGGAATCGAAATGGCAAAAGTAACAATTGCAGGCAACAGTTATGTTGTCACATCAGAAATCTCAATGGCGGATTTGGAAACGGTAAAAAAGTACCGTCCAACCGCGCTTGTCCTTATTGACGAGGAGACAAAGGAAACGTATTTCAAAATCGGCGTGGGGACGAGCAGCATAAGCGAATTCGGAATCAGCTTCGGTGGCATATCGAACGGTGAGGAAAAGCTGTCGTCGGCAACCCTGCCAATCCCGCCTGACACGGAGGACGCGAAAGAATATGTTCTTGACAAGGCGGGACTTGCACTGGCGAATTTAAACAAAATTGAGGAAAGGATTTCCGGTACATTACAGGAAATCCGGTCAGAAAGAGATGCAATTTCCGCAAATATCAGCGTGAGCGTATAACTGAAAAAACACAGTGGGGAGCAAAAGCTCCCCTTAAATTTTGTATGGAGGAAACGAAAATGATTAAAGTCACAATGGGAAACAATGTCAAGAGAAAGTCCGAAATTATCGATGAAAACATGACACTCCGCGAGGCGTTGGAAACTGCGGAAATCGATTATACCACGGGGGTTATGAACCTTGACGGTTCGACGCTCAGTCCGGGGGATTTGGACAAGACTTTCGCAGATTTCGGAATATCTGAAAAGTGTTATCTGCTGAATGTCGTAAAAGCTGATAATGCGTAAAAAAACACGGCGGGACGGTGTTTTACCGTCCCAAATGCTCTAAGGAACTGCTTGCGAGATTCGGGCTGACGAGAATCACGCTGTATGATTTCGACGCTGTCGAACCGAAAAACATCGCAAATCAAATGTTCCGGCAGGAGCATACCGGGATGATGAAAACTTTGGCTCTTTCTGATATTATACACGAAATAAATCCTGATGTCAAGGGACATTTGAGAACTGAAGAAAAAGGTTTTACCGGACAAAAGCTGTCGGGATATGTGTTCCTGTGCGTTGATAATATCGAACTTCGGCGTGAAATTGCGATTTCAAACAGGGAAAATCCGTATATACGGGCGATGTTTGATTTCCGCACAAGACTGACTGATGCGCAGCATTATTCGGCCGACTGGTCGGATATGGAATCGGTTGACAGTTTTATCCGTTCTATGGATTTTTCACATGAAGAAGCTATGGCAGAAACTCCCGTATCTGCGTGTAATATCGCACTTTCTGCTGCTCCGGCTGTGAGAATTGTTTGTGCTCTTGGCACAGCTAATTTTGTAAATTTTGTCAAGGGAGGGGAACTCAGGAAATTTATTCAAATTGACGCGTTTAAGTTCATTTTAGATGCATTTTAGGAAGTTAAGCCTGTAATGGATAAGAGCTTATTAACCGCGGCAAAAAACCTTGCGTTTAATATTTTAATAAAAGCTCTGCTTCGAGGTTAAACCCGAAGTAACAAACTGTCAATCGGCGGGAGGGACGCGTATATGCAGGACGGGTGATGCGGAAGAGTTTGATCAGCTGTGAATGTTTGGGCTGATTTGTAAAACTGCGGAAATACCGTGCTTTAGAGAATTCAGATTTATCCCGGCTACCCCCTGTTTTTCGTAACCGGGCTGGACGCGGTGCCGCGAGAAGACGAATTTCCTGTCTGGTTGCGTATGAAGATTACAGGCAATTGCCAAAACTGAAAAAAGGAGATAAATAACAAAATATGCCGTATATAACGATAAAACAGCAACCGATGTATTATCAGATGACATTTGAGGAAATCATGGAGGGCGTTGAGGATTTAAGTAAATTCGTTCAGCCGAATATTACCAACACACGCACGCACTGGACCCTCCATCCGAATCAGAAACTGCTGGAAAATACCGATATTATGGGAATAATCACTGCTCTGCGGACGTTTAACAATTCAAAGGAAAATCTGTTTCAAGCAAACAGAGCATCTCTTTATCACACATTCTATATCCCGAAAAACAGCGGAGGATTGCGGAGAATTGACGCTCCGGAACCCGAACTTGCGGACGCTCTCCGGGAACTCAAAACGCTGTTCGAGACCCGGATGTTCTCGCTTTATCACACAACCGCTTTTGCGTATGTTCGGGGGCGCAGTACGGTTGACGCGATAAAACGTCATCAGCGCAACGAAAGCAAATGGTTTCTGAAACTGGATTTTTCGGACTTTTTCGGCAGTACCACGCCGGAATTTGCGTTCGGTATGCTGTCTGAAATATTTCCGTTCAGTGAGATTGTAAAACGCGAAGACGGGGCCGCCGAGTTGAAAAAGGCATTGGGACTTTGCTTTCTTAATAACGGATTGCCGCAGGGAACGCCGATTTCTCCGTTCTTAACGAATATAACAATGTTGCCGGCAGATCATAAACTCAGCAACGGTTTGAGAAATTTTGACAGCCGCAGGTTTGTATATACAAGGTATGCGGACGACATTTTAATCTCATGCAAGATTGATTTTGACAAAGATTCCGTACAGAAATTTGTGACGGATACTTTACGGGAAGTCCATGCGCCATTTACGGTGAATCCAATCAAAACGCGTTACGGTTCGGCGGCGGGGCGCAACTGGAATCTTGGACTTATGTTAAATAATGACAACAAAATCACCGTCGGGCATCAGCGCAAGAAAGAATTCAAGGCGATGCTTGACAATTATATTCGTGACAGAAATACCGAAAACACGTGGGATATTCATGATATTCAGGTGCTGAACGGTTTGATCAGTTACTATAAAATGGTTGAAAAAGACTATATTTGTTATTTAATTCAGCAATGCGGCAAAAAGCACGGCGCGGATATTGAATACTGCATAAAGTCCGATTTGCAGGCGGAGCCTCGGAGCACCGGAAATCATCCGCCGCCTTCGAGTTTGTAAGGATTACAAAAGAAGTTACGTATTTACCGCATTTGCCGCATTTACAATGAATAACTAACGCAAGCGTTGGTGCTTTTTGGTTTTATCAAAAGTTTGACACGGTTACAGCAACGGAGGACTGCACGCTGGATTCCGACGCCTCCTGAGTTCTTCGCGGCAAGCGATTACGGTATGCAAACTCCGGAAATGTTACGCAAATTCCGAGTCTAACGGTAGGGTTGACATCGTTTTGAACACGAAAATTCTGCTGCCGGCTGCGAGCTTCAGGTCCACGGAACATCATGCGGATTGTAAATGTGAAATGGAATTTTTGAAATCTATTGATTTTTAAACCGCGATGTGGTATAATGAAATTGTTTGGGGGGTTGGTATGACGGTAGATGTTTTTATTGATAAATTAACGCCTTGTTTGGAAGAAACTGCTACCGGGAAAATTGTTAAAACGGTTTTTTCACTGGCAAGGCATAATGAGTTATCAGGTTTGAAAGAACAGGGATGGATGTTTGACTGGGTTTCTGCTGAACTTGAAACTGCAATCATATATAAGCTGACCTTAAAGAATGATGACGCAATTCAGGGCTTAAGTGCTATAGGTATTGATAAATCTCAGTATGCGATACACATAAAAATGGTAGAAAGTGCACCGCATAACAAGAAAGCGAACGGCAAAAAATACAAAGGTGTTGGCGGTCATTTGTTTGCTATTGCAATAAAGCTCTCTGCAGAACTTGGATTCGGCGGGTTCGTTTATATGGACGCGAAAAATATGGACTTAGTTAAGCATTATACGGAAACTCTAAATGCTGTCAGAGTAAAGACGCGTATTCACGAGTACAGAATGGCAATTTTGGAGAACGAGGCACAGCATATTATAAATAAATATACTTTGGAGGGTGATTTAAATGTGGACTAAAGAAGAAAAACAGGCTGTGTATGACCTTGATGACGAGGCTGAAAAAGCCGGTGGTTACGTTGAATTCCCGGGAGGAGGTTTGGCACGGCATGACTACCGTGAAATGATAAAATACTGCCGTGAACGGAACATGGACTGCATGGATTTGACTGATGAGGAACTCAGTATGTTTGAGTTGGAATCAATCTATGCGTAAATTTGTAAAGGAATCCCCCGGTGAGTTGTTCTTGCCGGGGATTTTTTGTTTATGGGTGCAGAATTAATATTCATAATGGATAACATTTTGATAGGTTCCCGTTAAAATGTATTCCGAGGTTTTACCCGGGATTTTAAAATTATCAGCAATTCGCGAAATCACCGACCGCTGCGGGCTGAAGCCCTCCGCGTCTTAGATTTCGCTTGACTGACAAATTCGGCAATCGGATGCAGGACGAGTCCTTCGCTTACAGCTGCGGACACATCCTGCATCCCGCTTGTCTCTTCGAGGATTATGAATATTGATATAGTAACCTCTGATAAACTTATAACAGGGACAAAATATTCGTCATTTTATACAAAAAAGTCTCGTTAATACACAGAGTATTGCCTGTGTTTTTTGTGCAAAAACACTAACATTTATCCCGCGTTCTAAAAAGCACAGGAGTTTATCAGAGGTTACTGCAAAAAACGACCGTTATTTGGAAATTATTGCGGATTTTAAAAAGACGTGCAAAACTCCCGTTTTTGAGAGCAAAAACCCGTCTGAAAATCAAAGTGCAAAAACAGAGCATATTTCACGTTTTATGGAGGATTTTTATGGTTATTGGTTACGCAAGGGTCAGCACGGCCGAGCAGAATTTACACAGGCAAATTGACTCGTTAAAAAATATCGGAGCCGAAAAAATATTTACCGAGAAAGTTTCCGGCAAAAAGTCTGACCGCCCCGAACTTTTGAAAATGATTGAGCAGCTTCGTTCGGGCGATGTCGTTGTGATTTCGGAGCTTACGAGACTCAGCCGCTCTACTAAGGATTTGTTCGCGATTGTCGATAAAATCAAGGAAAAGGGAGCGGATATACGGAGTCTGAAAGAAACTTGGCTTGACACAGCCACTCCGCAGGGTGCGCTGATGATGACGGTTTTCGCCGGATTAAGCCAATTTGAAGCGGATTTAACTGCACAGAGAACAAAAGAAGGACTTGCCGCAGCCAAGTCAAGAGGACGGTTGGGCGGCAGACCTAAAACGTGCGCTGAAAAAGTCAGCCGCGCATTGAAGATGTATGACAGCGGATTTTCGGCACAGGAGATATGCAAAAGCTGCGGCATTTCAAAATCCACGCTGTATAATTTTCTTGGGGAAAGGAAAGTCACTGCGAATAGCCTGACCGTACAGTAATTCAATTTCTTGAAAAATCCGGGATTACCGATTATGAGTATTCAACCGGGTAAGCGGTAATAAATTTTAACTTTATGAGGCTCCCATCGGGAGCCTTTTAATTATTAACATTAATCGCAAGAATTTCGTTGCGGATCAATATATCGGAGGTGATTTTTATGCGGTCGAGAACCGAAATACTCGACATTATTGCTCAGGCAAGCGGAACGCAGGCGTATCACCGCTTTTCGGCTGTAATAGGATTTCCTGTAATAACCGACGGTGTTCTTGCACTTGCTGAAGCCGCCGGATGTTTTTGGCTGCTGGATATTATCGGCAGTTATCAGACAAACAAAAAGCTTGACCCTGCATTCCAAGTCTGGAGACTTACAGTTGATCTTAAAACGCAAACCGCAGCCGTCTGTGGGTACAATGATGCGGAACTCATTGTTACTCAGAAAATTCTTTATACCAATTTCCCTCTTGATGAGGTGAAGCTGTATCTGATTGACGGTGTCATTCTGCTCACGGGGGAGTATTGATTATTTCCAAAAATGCTTCTCATGATAATTTCCTTTGTAAATTTCCAACAGGTGATTTTCCAATTTGTTATATTCTGAAAGTTGAGTAAGTACTTTTTCAAAATATTTGGTCAATTTGTATATATCGAATTCCAGTTCATTGTATTCGGGATTGTTTTGTCCGTGCTTCCATTGTTCTGTGCGATTTTTACGTTCTTTTGCCGGCAAATTGACAGAAATGTACTCATTGTATTTTATTCTGTCAAAGAGTTTGACCAGATATTCCAGGCTCTCTCTGAATAAAATATTTGTTCTTCCGTCTGGAAATTCTACGCTTTCTATCAACAAATTCAAGAATCCGGTGACTGCTCTGTTTGTAAAGTTATCATCATCTTTTAGCCGTTTTAAGATTTCTATTGCGGAATTCGACAATCCCGTATCACGGTTCAAGTCTTCATTCGGATAATCAACACCGGTCACAAGTTCCTCTATGCTTATGTTGAAATAGTCCGCTATTGACTTTAGATGTTTAAGTTCAGGAGTGGTGTTTCCGTAAGACCATTGGCTGACAGCCTGCTGTTTAACTCCAACAGCCTTCGCAAGAGCGGTCTTTGTCGTGCTCTCCTTGCTCGTAGGATGTTTTTCAAGAAGTTCACGGAGCTTTATTGCAAATGTACTGTTCTCATCTTTACTTGTGGAATTCATAAATAATCCTCATATACACCTGTAGATTGTGATTGTCACAAGTGTATGTACGTTCTTGCTTTCTTGTGCTATAATAATAATACAAGCATAACACATAGTGGTTTGACTGTCAATATAGTCGTTTCTAACGACTGTGGTCTGGACAAAGCCCAGACCTCGCACGCAAACGCGTGGTCGATGAGAACTTCGCTTAGCCTGTTCTCGATCGAAATTACTATAATTAGAGGGGAAATTTTTATTAAAGCATATTATTTCCCTATAATAAATAAAATAAAGTGTGGAGGTAATGATATATGAAAAAGCAAGAATACAGTGTAATATCACATTATCCTGCGACTGCCGAAGGAAAGGCTGAATTAGGTGCTTTAGTTGCTAAGACATACATAGAGATAGTTGCAAACCTCTTGCATAGTGGCAAAGGTAAGGTTCAGTCCGAAATATGTGACTTGTCTAGGCAATAATTCTCGTCCATACCGCATAGAATTGCAAGACGTTTCAACATAGGCACATCCATATTCCTAACCTGAATTTTGTTCTGCTCATAGCGTGAAAGTGTAGTGTTATGAATACCCAGTTGCTTACTCAAGTCTATTGCTGTCAGTCCGCTCATAAAACGAGCGGACTTTATTTTTTCTCCGACAGTAGAACCGCTCTTGCCCAAAAGCATATCAAGCAACACATCTGCATCATTTTGGGTCTTTACTCGAGGCAGCTTAATTGTTGCGGCACTTGTTTCCTTTATTATACTACTGATACCCCTGCAACAATGGCAATTAAATCGCATATAAGAAACAACGGAGCAGTATTAATTGCGTTATCGACAAATGACGCACTTTCCGCAAATTTCAAAAACCTCGGAAAGCTTTTTAATACCAAAAACTACTATTTTGTACCAATGTTTCAAGATGACCACATGGGTAAGCCTTCATCACTAACTTCAGATTATAAACTTTTACCCGTTGCACTGAAATATGCACTTGAAGGCAAACAAATTCAACCGTTATTTTTAAATCATGCCTGATGTGTTGCGGGTGCAGTATTTCTTGCTTTTAGCAGGAAGCACCGGTATTTGGTTGTGTTAGCGGAAAAACGGTTCACCGTTATAATTTAAAAACGGTTTAAAAGTTACAATTGGTATTTATTCCAAGATGCTCTTTACAAGAGCATCTGTGAAGTATGTTATTATGGCAACACCGGCAAACCGAATCGCTGCCTGATTTGTTGCCTTGGCAGGAAAGCCTAACATACATCACGCTCATGCAAAGAGTTTCTTGGAATAAATACCAATTGTAACTTTTGCGCCGTTTTTTACGCAATAGTCGTTTCCAACTACTATGGTCTGGGCTTAGCCTGTTCTCAATCGAAATTGCTATATAGCATAAACACGTTACCGCAATCGCAGAAAACGCTTCGATCTTCGCTTACTGTTGCTTTGGGGGTGTTCATAATTTGGGAGTTCCGTTGCGTTTTTGCGAATAATCGACAAAAAATGCGTTTAGTGAACCGACCTTCTGTATCAGTTCTTCTAACTAAACAGTATTGGTTTTATTCAAATACTGTTTCAATACAGCTATTACCTCATCAATAATAATAGGTTTCCCGATATGAGCATTCATGCCCGCCTCCAGACAGCGTTCAATATCCTCACGGAAAACATTTGCCGTCATTGCGACAATAGGAATTTCCGCCGCATAAGGAGTATCCAGTTTGCGTATATGAACCGTTGCCTCAAAGCCATCCATAATTGGCATCTGTAAATCCATAAATATTATATCATACTTATGCGGTGATTTTTTGAATATTTCCACAGCTTGCTGACCGTCTTCAGCAAAGGATACAGTTAAATTCAGCGGTTTTAACAAACCTGCAACGATTTCCCTGTTAATTTCTATATCTTCCGCAAGCAATACGGAATATCCGGAAAAATCGAAATCGGTTTGTATTTGTACATCAGACGCATCCTTAGAATTTTTTGCATCGGAGCCGTGTTCAAAAACGGCTGTAAATATAAATTCCGACCCTTTTCCCAATTCGGATTTCACCCGAATATCTCCGCCCATAAGTTCTGCTATACGTTTGGAAATGGAAAGACCAAGCCCTGTTCCGCCGTACTTGCGTGCCGTACCGGTATCTGCCTGTTCAAAAGAGTTGAACAGCCGGGTTTTCTGTTCTTCCGTAAGTCCGATTCCGTTATCAATGACACTTATTTCTATAACACATATACCGTTTTCCTCGGATAACAAACGGGCGACCAAACGAATTTTGCCCTCCTCGGGTGTAAACTTAACCGCATTCGACAAAAGATTTGTAATAACCTGTGCAAGGCGCTGACCGTCTCCGATAAGAGAATACGGAATATTGCTGTCAATATCAATATACAGTGACTGACGGCGCTGACCGACTCTGAAGCTTATTACATCCACAGTATTTTTCACGGTTGAGGCAAAAACAAATTCCTCAGATAAAAGGTCAAGCTTATTTGCTTCTATTTTCGCCATATCAAGAACATCATTAATAACGCCTAACAAATGCTTTGAGGCGTTGTCAATTTTATTAAACGCATAGTCTTTTTCCTGAACCGTTTCGGAGGACTGACCTATGGATGTCATACCTATAATGGCATTCATCGGTGTACGCATTTCATGACTCATGTGTGAGAGAAATTCACTTTTTGCAAGACTTGCTTTTTGCACCTCATTGAGAGCATACTCCAATGTAATTGCAATTGTACGCAGTTCTTCTTCCATTTCATTGCGAATCAGAGCATCGGCAACAAGTTCGCTAACAGAAGTCAGTATGCTTTTTTCATCTTCGGTAAACACCCGTTCACGCTGACAGTCATCAAAACTCAGATAACCCCAAAACTTATTTTTAAGGAATATCGGAACCACTAATACAGATACGGTCTTTTGCGGCAACAGAATATTTTTCTCATTTTCAGATAAACTCTTTACCGGACCGTTTACACATTCTTTTTTTGAAAGTATTTCAAGCCACTCCGGGAGAGTTTCCTCATAGTAAGTTTCATAAACCAAAACCGCATCCGACAGAAACTCACTTTCAGGCGCAGACCATTCGTTTATTCGGCAGCAGTACAGCTTTCCGTCCATATCTGAAAAATTTTTCCAGACGGTAACACGGTCAACGTCTATCATCTGTCCTAAAATTCCAATTGCGTTCACTATGTCAATATCAAATGTATCAAGGCTTGTTTGCAGCAGAATTGACAGCATATCGTTTGCTTCTTTGAGAAAGATGCTCTGCTTTTCAATTTCCGACATCATAAGTTTCTGCTCACGCAGATCGCGTACATATCCCGCTAAAACATAACTGCCTTTGTGCTGTATCTTTCTAAGCGTTATTTCTGCCGGAATCTGAATGCCGCTGAGAGTCCGGTGAATACATTCAAACTCATATTCACCTTTGTCAAACGCAATATTAAGAACTTCATTGAGTTTTTGATCTGAACGCTTGCCGTCCGGTTGGTATTCAGTACAGCAGTCAAGGAAATTTTCGGTCAGCTCACTTTTACTGTTAAGTTCAAAAAGTTCTGTAATAGCGTCATTACAGTCAATAAGTCTGTGGTCTGTATCCCATAATATACAGCCCAGAGGGTTTGCGTCAAACATGAGTTTTGCGTATGTGTAGCTATCCCGGATTTCTTTGGCTTCACTGTCCCGGATAAGCACGTTTGCCAGCATAAAACTCGCCGAACGCAGTATGTCAGTTTCATCATCGGTGAACTCATGTTCCTCCGTAAGATTTTCAAAAAGAACAAATCCCCAGAAATCACCTTCATTAAACACCGGCACTGCCAGAACGCTCACACATCCGAACTGTTTAAGTATATCGGCTTCCGGCATAAACCGAACGGGCCCGTTAATACACAGCCCCATTTTCAAAACGTCCTTCCAACGCGGAATATGACGTGAATACGGACTATTCTGCAATTCCGGTCTTACATCAATGTAAGAACCTGACTTTTTACTCCAACGGTATACTTGGGATGCGTGCAAGTCGTCCGCTTTTTCGATATTACGCGATACCGACATTCTGTCAATATTCGCTATACCGGCAATAATCCTCGCACCCTCCGCCATAACCTTTTCAAAAGTCTTTTCATTCCTTGACAGAAGAACAAGTGCCGCACTGTTCAGGGCCGCAAGCATTTCTTCACGGTGTAAAAGTTTTTTCTCAATCCGCTTAATCTCCGTAACGTCAACCCCGAATTCAAGATGTGCTTTCTTGCCGTCTGTCCAGTCAATAAGCATTGCCGTCATATCAAATATCCGGTTTGTATATGAACTGTGAGATTCCCAGTGCACGGCAATACCCGGTTTTTCTTGAATTTTATGATAAGGACAGTAAGGACATCTTTGTGTTCTGCCGTGCAAAAATTCATAGCAATGTCTTCCGTTTTCATCCCCTACGGTATCAAAAAGTTCCTTGTGCTTGTTATTAATAAAAAGTATTTCACCTGTTTCCGGCACAGTCACCAAAATAATTGCATCAATGCTTAACAGTATAGCCTTAAGGTTATCCAACGACTTTTCACGTATTTCGGTCTGATTTAAGGCGTCTGTTATATCCTCAACCGCACCCGCTGTTCTAAGCGGTATTCCGGCACTGTTCCTAACTGTCATGCCTACGGTATGCAGTACTCGGTACTCTCCGTTTTTAAGTCTGATACGGTATGAAATATCAAACGGTGTTTTGCCTGTGTAATCATTCAGATGGTCTTCAAAAGCACTCATAACCCGTATGAACTCATCGGGATGCAGACGGTCAGACCAGCTCGACAGAACATTAGGAAAGTCATTTTCATCGTCATACCCAAGTATATCCCGAAATTTCTGTGAGTACTTAAAACTGTTCATTGAATTGACGGGATCTTCATGCACAACATCCATATCCCAGTGCCCGATTCTTAAAGCGTCACCGGCAAGCTTATACTTCATTAAGTCATATTCCGAATTGGCTTTGCAGTTTTTCAGTATCTGACCGACAAGACGTACGGTTTCAGACTCACTGCCAAGTAAATTTTCAATATCCGCGCTGTTTAAG
>JAISVP010000124.1 GCA_031271475.1 Oscillospiraceae bacterium
GAGTTCACCCGGGAATATATTACCCTTGACGAGTACAAAAAATACATTCAACCCACGCGCAGACAGCCGGATCCACGCGGAAAATGTGAAAGCGAGGTCGAATTCTGCAAGCGTTTTTATGAAGCCCACAGGCAAATTGTAACTTATGCAGTATCGGCTTTGATTGCTGCGGATACTGACCCCGAAGCGATTCACAAGACGCTCAAAACCGCATTTTTAAAGCTCTGGCTTAAGTCAAACGGCGAACCGTTTACCAGAATTTAGTCTTCTCAAAAGCCGAAAGGGCGGCGGTTTATCTCCGCCCTGTAAAAAAATTCAAATGAATGAAAGGCGGGGAATATCCCCGAAACGGTGAGAATTATGTACATCACAAGAAATTACAATGCGAAAGCAGAAGCCGGAAAAATGAGAGCGAAAGCGGAGTTAATACGCAATGCAGATCCGGCAACCCTTGAATCTTTAGCGGCACAGGCTGAGTATGAGGCACGGGAAATTGAGCAAAACGAAGATCTTATTTCTCAGGTATGGGCACAATGGGAAAGTGTGGAAACAGCCTATAACAGCGACATAAACCGCACAAACGAGTCCGAACTTGAGCGACTGACTGACTTTGAAGAAGCAGAAACTGCACTTAAAAATTATGGATTTACAGAATCTGGAAGAGTGTCAAAAACGGAATCCGCAGACGGTAAAACCTCAGTTATTTTCACAAACGATAACGGCAGCCGCATAAATGTAACCCTTGACAGTGACGGTGATGTGTACGAAGTTGATGATGAAGACGGCAAACTTGACTTTGAATTTATCGACTGGCTGAACTCTGAATGCTTGGAAATTGAGCATCAGACAGACGGAAACGGCGAATACAAAGGCGCGGTAATAACTTTGTGCTGCGGCGGACCGGGCGTTTGGCTTGACACAAGCGAGTGCAAAATATACGGTTCATGGGGATTCGGAAAGGTCGAAAGCAACGTTGACAGCGACATTTGCGAGTGGTTAGACGGGTACTTATGCGAGTTGTGCGGGTGCAGATAAAACGCCGAATGCAGTCATTGCAAGTCACGCCGAAGCAACAGATTGAAAGAAAGGAGACCCCCGCCAAGCGGTAACCTGACAGGGATAAAAATAATGTTTAAAAAGCTCTACACTCACATTATACCACATTTTCCAAGTCCTGTCAAGAGGCAATTTTAAAAAAATTCGACTGATAAACAACAGACTAAAGCCGAGCCGTGACGGCGTATTCACGGCAGAAAAGAGAGGCAAACAATGACGGCAAAAGAAATCAAAGGCAAAAGATTTTTGGGAATTTTCGGCAGATTTTACTGTTTCAACACTTCGGATGCTTACAGATTTTTCCTTAAAAACATACGGAATGCCGAGAAAATTACTCAGAAACAGGCGTTGAGCATTCCGAGCGGTGCATTAAAATTTTGCCCGTTATCTCATGGAATAATAAATTTCTCAGTATATGCTAAAGTTGATTTTAAGAGCATATACCGCAGTAATCCGGCGCTTTGCGGATTGCTTGACGTGTTCAGGCTTGACAGACGGGAGGTAATTAAGGAAAAATTTTACACACTTATAAAAGTACGGAAAGGAAGTGATTCCAGTGAAAAATAACAGAATGAATGCGGCCGCATTTCTTGCAATGTGGGCGGCATATCAGACCGCAAAAGAAATGACAGCACAGGCGAAAGCACACAACAGCAGCGAGCAGACAGCCGCAGTAATGCCAATGTTTTCGGCAGAATTTCCGGAATTGGCAGAACATGGGTATACATGCTTTTCCCTTTTTGACGATGAAGAAACGGAAAATAAGGTTGTTAAATGGTTAACAGACAGCGGCGCGAAAAAGATTGCTGACAGCATCGCGGAAAAGAACATCCCGAATATAGATGCGTGCGTGCGGTTTGAAAAAATGGCAGAACATACCGTATTGAATGCCGCTCTTGATCTGCTGGAACAGGAATCGCAAGACCGGTTGAGTGCGGAAGAAAAACGAGTATTTCGGGATGCTGTGAATGCAAAAGGTTATAGCAGGGAGCGAAATCAATTGCTTGACTTCATGGCAGAGTTTGTCAGAAACTTGACAGCGAGACGCTGATGTTATATTGGGAATAACTGCACACACAAAGCTTGAAAAATCCACACACAATAATTTAAAGGGAGATTTTATAATGGGAAATTTTACTGAAAACATCAGAAGCGGGGCGGCGTACAATATGAAATCAACGGTAAACACGGCAGATTTTAAGTCTGCAATTGATAAACTGTCAAAGGTATGCGCGGCAAAATCCGCAGTTCCAAGCCTTAAAAATATATCAGTCAGTTTCACATCCGACAGTCTGATATTACGGGCAACAGACCTTGAACAGTTCGCAAAAATCACATTAATTGCCGAATCTGACGGAAATGCAAATTTTACCTTCAGTGATACGGGAACGGTCTTAAAAGCTGTTAAATTCTTCAAGTCTGAACTGACAGAAATTAACTTTTTTCCACCGGAGGAAGAACAGGCAACAGATGCAAACGGTGAATCATATATACGCAAAATCCCCGGAAAAATCGTACTTATTTGCGGAGGTAAAAAAGCGGAGCAATTAATTTCGAATGAGTCAGAATACCCGGATTTTCCGGAACTGAAAGCCGCCGGAACCTGTGAATATTCCTACACAGTACAGAAGCTTGCCCAGCGGGTCGCCGCCATAAAATATGCGGTGGGAACGAATGAAACAAATCTGGTATTAACTGGAATACATTTCAATAATTGTGATACGGTCACGTGTAACGGGTACCGTCTTGCAGTTAATACAGATACGGAATTTACCGTTGAAAATGCCTTTACAGTTCCGCTGAAAGCGATAAAATCCGTAACAGAGATACTGTCGGGCAGTCTGAAAATAAGCACAGATGGCAAATATATCCGATTCACAGACGGTGCTGGAAACGAGGTTGTAAGCCGGCTTTTGGATGGAAAATATATGCAATACAGCGATTATACATCCGGAGAACGCACAGATATACAGGAAGCAGAAGTGAATGTGAAAAGTTTAACAGATGGTTTGAAATACCTACAAGCATTTTCTGCCAACAAAAGCCCCACAATATGGGAAAATGATACCCTTTATATCCAAACCGCAAGTGGCAAATTCGAAAGCAATATTGATATTCTGACAGAAACATCACCTGCCAAAATTTGCTTCAGCAACGCCTTCATGCTCGATGCATTCATTAGGCCAGTTTAAAGGCAGCAAGGCGATTCAGGTACAGTTTAACGGTTGCCAGCCTATAATTATTAGGGATTCACAAAACACCGAAAACACGGCAGTTGTAATGCCTATACGACCGTAAACCCGTGCAAAAAGAAGACAGGAGGGGGAAGAAATGATTACAGTTATTATTCTTGCGATTGCATATATTTTACTGTAAAATATATGCATATTCAGTGAGTT
>JAISVP010000197.1 GCA_031271475.1 Oscillospiraceae bacterium
ACAGGAGAGAAGTATAAAAACCAGTATGTTAATCCGATTGATGTTAGCATAATCAGAAATACGGCTGTTTGCAGAAGTTTCTGCGGATGTGTGTCGGCTGTGTAATGTTTCATACGGGGTTCCCTCCGGTTACGGTAAATTGACTTTTATTGAGGATTTATTGCAAAAATCCGCTGATTTGGGTGCTTGACAAGGTCTGTCTGCCGGTGTTATACTGTAGTATAGCCGTACGGTCTGGGCAAAGCCCAGACCCGCACGCAATGCGTGTGCATGGATGAGGACGGGGAGGACGGGGAGGACGGGCTTAGCCCTTTCGAAACCGAAATTACTGTAATGAATGTGCCGATGAGGACTTCGCTTATACTGTTCGGGAGAGGTTACCGCATACAAAGGAGAATTAAAATGATTGAAAATATCAGCGGCTTTCTATGGGACGGCGTACTTGTTCTGGTGCTCGGAACCGGAATATTTATGTCGGTGAAAATACGCTTTTTCCAGTTTATTCACTTCCCGCTCGTCCTAAGACATACTTTTTTGTCGCTTTTCAGGAAGTCCTCACATGAGAGTGACGGCAACAGTATCTCCCAATTTCAGGCGCTTTCCGCATTCCTTGCCGCGTCAATGGGTACGGGAAATATTATCGGCGTTGCGGCCGCAATCCTTATCGGCGGTGCGGGTGCGGTGTTCTGGATGTGGGTGTCCGCGTTCTTGGGAATGGCGGTAATATATGCCGAAAATGTGCTCGGAACGCTTTTCCGGTACCAATCCGAAAACGGTCAGTGGATCGGCGGCGCGCCGGCTTATATCTCAAAAGGTGTGAATGCTAAAAAAATTGCCGTACTATTCTGTGTTTTGTGTGTTCTTGCCTCATTCGGTATCGGAAATATGACGCAGATTAATTCCATTGCGGAAGCCGCTGGCGAGTCATTCGGAATTACTCCTTTGCTTACAGGAGCCGTTATAGCATTCGGTACGGGCGCGGTTATTATCGGCGGAATTAAGCGTATAGGGGCAATCTCGGCAATAATTATTCCGTTTATTACCGTTGCTTACATAATTGCGGCGATTGCGGTTATCTGTATAAATTTCAGACAGATTCCGGCGGCTTTTTCTGATATCTTTTCAGGCGCGTTCGGTATCAGGGCCGGTATAGGCGGTGTAAGCGGCGTTCTTATCAAAAAGGCAATTAATATAGGCTTCAGACGCGGTATCTTCTCAAATGAGGCCGGACTTGGCAGCGCCGGACTTCTTCATTCCGCCGCAAATTCAAAATCCCCGCAGATTCAGGGGTTATGGGGAATGTTTGAGGTTTTTACCGATACGGTCGTATGCTGTACGCTGACCGCGCTGGCTGTGCTTGTTACAAATGCCCATACGCTGTCCGGCACTGCCGCCGGCGTCATAATTAAGGCTTTTGAAAGCTGTTTCGGTTCATATGCCAATATATTTATGACTTTGTCGATACTTATGTTTGCTTTCGCCACTCTTATCGGATGGTCTTACTGCGGCGAATGCTGTATGCGGTTTGTTTTCGGGGAACGGGGTGTGAAATACTATAAATACCTGTTCATACTTATTATTCCCGTCGGGGCTGTATTAAAGTTTGGAATTGTATGGGATTTATCGGATATTTTTAATGCACTTATGTGTCTGCCGAACCTGTTTGCCGTTGTGCTCCTCCATAAGCATATCGGGAAAATCACAAAAAGTGAATTAAAGTAAGTCTGCCTTATTTTCCGTCTGAGATAAAAACTTCCGATACCTGTCCTATATCGCCTTCAATCCGGTAGCTTACTTCATATTCGATTCTGTCGGGAAATTCACGCTTGTCTATTGTTTTGGAAAGTACGGTTTTGTTTTCATAGAAATTTATTTCATGCAGTTTTATTTTTCTTTCAAGCCTTGCAAGCGCTTCCTCGGGGGTGAAATTTAATGTCTGTGCGGTATACGGCGTATAGGTCTTGTGAATAATTCCGAACGGCAGCGGTCTGCCGAAAAACATAAAACTCCTTAAGGTTTCTTCACAGTCATAGTCCGGGGCTTTGAATGTACCGAATCCTAACGGAATTCTGAATGAAAAGAATTCAAAATCTCTGCGGCGGACTTCTTTGCCGGCAATGCGTTCGTTTTGTGAAAAGGGCTGTTCAAATGTGATTGCCTCGTCGTATATGCCTACAATGTCGCCGTATGCACGCGTCTTTATTATGTTTTCTTTATGGTCGGTGTATATTCCGCTGATTATTACATCCCCTTTTTTTACTCCGTCCCCGACTATCCTTTCTAAGCTTCCGCGGTATACTGTTGCGGATTTTATTTGTGCGTCTTTGGCGGCTATTACATTTGCGGGCGGTGATAAAATGAACATTTCCGGCTTTTCCACAATCTCTGTGACGTCTACTACAAGTCTGTTGCCTGTATGTCTGATTCCTGCCCATGAAAGCTGTTTAATTCCGATTTTTAACTGCCTTTCACAGTATCCGAAATCCAAAGAGGGTATAAATGCTCCTTTCGATATGCCCATATCTTCCAGTGTCTGAATGATTTGTGAAGTCGGGACGGTTTCATTGCCTGTGACCTCAACCGTTACCACTATATTGGAAACATAGAAAATAAACGCCAGCGCCAATGCCAGTCCTATGGGCAGTCCGAATCTGAACCGGTATCTTATTAACTTGAAAATAAAGCCCTTTTTTTGAATTACGGCAAATTCTATATTGTGCTTTTTTGCAAGAGCCTGTGTTTCATTTAATGCAAAGCTATAAATTTCTCCGTAATACTCATCTCCGGAACATTCCTGCGATGTGCAGGTAATGCCCGATGAGCGTAATTCATTCATAAATGTATACAGCTTTATTCCTCTTGCCCTGAACTTTATTATGCCTGCCGCTTTTGCTAACATACCTGTGCCTCCGTTACAGTAATCAGGCTATAATTATAATTACCTGTTTTTGCTTTTTAATATTTCTACGGAATCTATAACACCTTTTACAATTATACTGCTTGTGCCGTAATTGTTAATTTTTAGTCCGCTGCCCCAGATCTGAACGGTCATATTGTTTGTGATTATTTTAAGGAATATATCATTGTATTCCGCAAGCCGTTTGCAGTTTTCTATAAGAACTTCATCTTTATCGGTTATCTGGACAATTGTGTTAAGATATAACAGGCTCTGTATTTTTTCGGGAAGTTTTTTACGCAAACATATCACCTCATACCTATTATATTTATCTTAGGACGTGAATAGAATAATAAAGTAACAGCCGTTCCCGGAAACGGCTGTCAGTGACTGATGAAGATATGCTGTTTTACTTTGTAAAACAGCAGTGTATATTATGGGGTGCTTATGAAAAAAACAGTAGTAACGGCTGTTCTGATTGCCGCAATATTCGGTGTGACCGCTTTTTCATCTCAGGTGCGCGAAAGTGTTGTTATGTCTGTTGACCTGTGCTTGAGAGTCATTGTTCCGTCACTGTTCGGGTTTATGATTATATCCGAATTTACCGTTAAATCAAAACTGTATACTGTTACAAACAAGCCTTTGCGGTATATTGCCCGAAAGGTTTTTCATATGACGCACGGGGAATTTTCTGTCTTTCTGTTAAGTCTTATTGCGGGTTATCCTGTCGGGGCGGGAACGGTTTACGCATTGGAAAAAGACGGTGCAGTCTCTCAGAAACGTGCGGAAAATATGTACTGCTTCTGTGTGTCAAGCGGCCCGGCATTCATTATCGGCACCGCCGGAATCCTCTTCGGGGAACTCAAACCCGCGGGTATTCTGTTTCTGTCCGTAACCGCTTCCAATATAATATTGGCTTGTGTCTTAATGTCACGCTGTACATATCCTCAAACCGAAAATGAACACGGGCAGGTCATTCTCAGCGGTTTGCCCGCAATTCTTAACAGTTCAATACACGCAGCCGCCGTTTCTTTGCTGAAAGTATGTACAAGCATAACGGTATTCGGTATCGTTTACACACTGATTATGCAGATATTGCCAAATATGAGCGGCACGGCTGAAAGAATTGCCGCATCAGTGTTTGAAATAAGCAATATAATGACATTCCCCGGGGCGAATTACGGAAGTTTGCCGCTGTTTGCCGCATTGCTTTCATTCGGCGGCATATGCGTTGTGTTCCAGATTGCTGCGGTAACTCACGGGCGGCTGAATCTTAAAAAGTTCCTCTTTTCGAGAATAATTGCGGCAGGAATGTCCGCCGGAATCTGTAAATTGCTTACGGTATTTCTTGTTTTAATTCCGGGAAAATCCGCTCCGGCAAGTGCGGTGCCTGCTGTTAAGTATACTCAATTGACCGTAATTCCGTCTGTATTGCTTCTGATTATGACCGCGATGACCCTTGCAAGCACCGACAGCGGCGTACTTAACCGGAATCCTAAAGAAAAGGAAAAGGGAAAAGGAAAACGGAAACGGAAATAAAAATTTACCGTATTTCCTGTTCCAGACTGTTAAATTCTTCCGTATCAAAAAATTCAGCTAAGGTTATGTCAAGACCGTCACACAGTATTTTTATCGTCACAATACCGGGGTTTTTGCTTTTTCCGTTGATAATGTTCCACAAAGTTGTTGGCGGGATAGCAGAAATTAACGACAGGGCGTGTATGTTCATTTTTCTTTCTTTACACAGTTCTTTTATTCGGTTTACTATGGCTTTTCTTGTATTCACTCCGAACCTCACGTCACTTTAATGAAAATTTATTGTATTTCCTGTTCCAGACTGTCAAAGTCTTCAGTGTCAAAAAATTCAGCCAAGGTTATGTCAAGACCGTCACAGATTTTCTTTATGGTAGAAACAGTCATGGTTGCGTTCGGACGGACATAGATGTTGTTAAGTGTTGACTGTGTAATTCCGCATTTAATGGACAGTTTGTTAAGGGTTATCTTCCTCTGTGAACATAACTCTCTTATCCTTATTTTAATTGTATCAGTCAGATTCATTAAAATTATCTCCAATTGTAATACTCGTCAAAGTATACACAATTAATTTGAAATAATTTAATGCTGTAGAGTTGACAAGTGCTTTTTTTATTGCTATAATAACAGTATTGGTTTAATTAAAACATATTAACTGTGGAAAATACATACAAGTCATTAAAGGTGAATTATGTCTGATAAATTAAAAAATGCTCCGGGCAAATGTAAAAACTGGGAAATTTGCCCCTGCTATGAGTATGGGTATACCCTGTCTGAAATATCTGCAATATTAAATGAAAACTGTAATAAATTCTTCGGAACGGATCCGAACGGCGGGCAGCAAAAAAGTCCGGCAGAGCCGGACTGTGAAACACATTAATTCTGTTTTTTACGCCTGTAATGTAAAAAGATAAGCAATACCGCTGCGGCAATTACTGCCAATGCGGACAGCAGCTGCGAT
>JAISVP010000025.1 GCA_031271475.1 Oscillospiraceae bacterium
GGTGCAGAATCGGCATAAGAATCCGTGAAAGGCGTAATGAGATGGCTAAAGATGAAAAAGCCGAAGCTGAAACGTTGGCACGGCTGAAGAAGTATAAGGAAACAGGCGATACAGCTATACGTAATGAAATAGTTGTGGAGTATATGTATGTAGCGGAGATTTGTGCAAGACAGATGAGAGGTTTGGCATCCGGGTATGCACAAATAGAGGATATGGTTAATCAGGGTATCATAACTCTGATGGAATGTGTAGAAAAGTATGATTTTACAAGGGGTGTGGCGTTTGAAAAATATCTTTTCATGAGGATTCGGGGATGTATTATAGATTTTGTGCGCAAAGAAGACAGAATTCCGCGGCGGGTAAGGGAGCTTTCTAAGCGTATAATGAAAGCTTATGATGAGATTGCCGGAGAGAATTTAAGCGAGCCGACATTGCAGCAGATAGCGGACAGAATGAATATATCCGCAGAACAGTTGGATAAATACAATGCGGAGATTGCGGGAATAGCAACAGTTTCTTTTGACGATTTACTGGAGAATGTACAGCAGTTGGGTGATGTTTACGGCAGCAGTATGTATGGGGATCTGTGTCCTGAAGAAGTGTACCTTAAGGGGGAAATGAGAAAGGTTTTAGCTCAGGCGGTAGATGAACTCTCAGAGCGTGAACGGTTAGTGATATCCTTGTACTATTATGAGGATTTGGCGCTTAATGAAATAGCCAAGGTAATGGAAGTATCAACACAAAGAGTTTCGCAGTTACACACAAAAGCAGTTTTGAAGTTAAGAAACAGGTTAGAAGCATATACTAAGAGAGGGGAATAAGATTATGTTATCAGGATTTTATACAGCGGCATCGGGAATACTGACCCAACAGAGAAATTTAAGCGTGGTGTCAAACAATATGGCAAACTCACAAACGGTGGGATTTAAATCCGACAGACTTGTGACGTCTACATTTGACCATACCTTAATGACAAGGATAGAAAGGGGGACGCGCACGCATATAGGAACTACATCACCGATAAGCACCGTTGACGATATAGTTACGAATCTGGAATCTGCCGGGTATAAGTCGACGGAAAGACCGTTTGATATGGCAATTTCAGGCGAGGGGTATTTTAATATCATGGGTCTGGAAAGGCAGTATATGACACGTAACGGTAATTTTAATATTGATCAGGAAGGTTATCTTGTGCTTGAGGGAATAGGCAGAGTGTTAGGAGAGAACGGAGCTGTTAATGTCGGAGGGTCTGATTTTACAGTTGATTATGACGGGTCAGTTTATGACGGGAATATGAATTATATAGACCGATTACTCGTAACGGTTCCGGATGAGGGGGTAGAACTTCAAAAGTATAATAACGGGTTGTTTTCTTCAAATCAGGTGCAGATTGTGGGGAATGCAACAGTTTTCCAAAAGTTGCTTGAACGCTCGAATACGGATATGAATGAAGAGTATACAAGGCTTATGGAGGCACAAAAGGCGTTTACTGCTTGCAGTAATGCTTTGCAGATTATGGATACAATGAATTCAAGGGCGACAGCTATAGCAATGGTTTCTTAAATGTTTGAAAATTAAGGAGAATTACTTATGAACATAGCATTCTACAATGGGGCGTCAGGACTTAAGGCTTATCAGCACGGAATAAATGCGGTGGCACATAATATCGCAAATGTAAACTCTTACGGTTACAAGGCGGATAAAGCCGAGTTCCGGGACTTAATGTATACAAGGATGGATGTGAATCCTAACTATAACGGAACGCGTGAAGCGGGTACGGAACTGATGAACGGACACGGTGTGCAGTTATTTGGGCTGGATTTGCAGTATACGCAGGGGTCATTCCATAATACCGGACATCCGCTTGATTTTGCAATTGCGGGTGAAGGACTGTTTGCCGTAAACAGACGTGACAGAATTGAGTATACACGTAACGGGGATTTTGATATAAGTGTTGAACCGGACGGGAATTATCTTGTGGCGGCGGACGGTGCGTATGTGCTTGACGCAGACTATCAGAGAATACAGATACTGTATAGGGACGAATATGGTCCCAATGGCGAATTAACCCCTACTGAAGAGATTGATTTTGACGCAATTGCGGAGAGATTAGGGGTTTTTTCATTCGACAATCCATTCGGTTTGCAGAAACTTGACGGACAGAATTTTTTGCCCACGGATATTTCAGGACAGCCGTTTCCTGCATTTGCAATAGGTGAGGATGGGCGTGTGGTACGGCAGTACGAAATCTATACCACATCTTTGGAACGTTCAAATGTCAGCCTGTCACAGGAAATGTCGGATCTGATTGTAGATCAAAAAGCATATCAGTTCAGTGCGCGTGTCGTAAGTGTTGCCGATGAGCTGGAACAGGTTGTTAACAGTTTACGCAGGAGTTAAGCGGTTCCTTCAGGAGGGGATGTATGGAAGTAGGGTTTATGCCGGTAAATTCCGGTACGGTTGCCTCTAAAGCGAGTGAATCCGGCAGACAGGAAGATATAAATGCCGCAAGAGAAACATCCAGTCCGAATAGATCAGATCGTCCGGGCAGACGCGGAAAAGCAAATGAAATTAAAGATACCCACGAGCGCGGCAATGTTTCCGGTAAAACCGTACGCCGTGAACACAATAAAAGAATGCTGAGGCAGATTGTAAACTTGATGTCAGAGGATTTAGACGCGTTTTCCGAGGATGTTGAGGAAATTACAGAGTTGACGGAAGGAGACTCTGCTGATTCCGCAGTGGAGAATGCAGAGAATACGGAAACGGAAGCCCGTCCGGAAGTGCCGATTGAAAGAGATGAAGCAAAACCGGATGAAGCAGCGGAAACGCTGGATGAAACTGCGAAAGAGTCAACAGAAACTACTGAAACGCCGGATGAAACTGCGGAAACTGCGGAAAAAACATCAGAAATTGATGAAACAGCTGAAACGCCGGAAGAAACCGCGGAAACTGCCGAAACTACAGAAGAGACAGCCGAAACTGCCGAAATGCCGGATGAAACTGCTGAAACACCGGATGAAACTGCGGAAGCGTCAGCGAAGACTGCGGAAAAAACAGTGAAAACACCTGCTGAAACGGCAGAAAAGTCCACGGTAGCGCAGGAGATTCCTGCCGGAACAGATGACCGTAAGTCCGTACAAGGCAATACGTCCGAACATAGAAACAATGCGGAATACCCGGAAATTGCACGGGAAGTCAGACAGTTTTTATCAGATGCTTTGGACAGTCAGCCGGATTATGAAATGAAGTATAATTTCCGAATGCTTCTAAAGTCGCTTAGTCCGGAAATGGGAAAGGAGCAGTTGCTTGAATTTGTTTCCCAAAACTTAAGATTTTTATCGGAAAGAACACATAATAAAGGTATTGCCGCTGACCTTGCGGCGTTTTCAAAACAGTTTGCGGCGGTTCCTTCGGAGTCCGAACTGTCCGTATTAAAACAAAAGGTACTGGAGTTGCTTGGCCGGCTGAATACGTCGGATGATATACAGTTTGCTAAACTTGAAACTATGACGCTTTATTCTCTGTTGAGGATGGAGGATAACGGTAATTTCATCAGAGAGGCAATGCTCTCGTTAGGTGTGTTGCTTGAGGGCGGAGATTTAAAAACGGAAATCGCCGCCGGAGTCAGTAAATTTATAAAGGGGGGAATTGATGTGGCGGATATGCTAAAAATTACCACGCCGCTTATCAATAAGGGCCCGATTAACCCTGCACGTCAGATTACGGACCCGAGTGCGCCCGCATTTGATCTCACACAGATTGATAAAGTTCTTCCGATGAATATTTCATCAGGGATTTTAAGTCAGCATCACGGATTGGTGGACAAAGACGGGAAACCGACAATTCTTATGGACTTACTGAAAGATCCCGCTGTTACGGTAAGTTTTTTAAAGAATATATATATGCTCCAAGAAATTATCAGTCTTTTGCCGGTAAATAACTCCACATTTACGGAAGAAATTGAGAAATTATTTAATGCATTACTTATACCGCCCGGGAATATAGCCGGGGAAATGAAAAACCAAGAGAACAAAGCTACTGCTTTTAAGGGTGAGTTATTTGACTTTTTACGGAATATTGTAAGGAACAATCCCGATAAAGAAACCAAATACTGTGTGGCAATGCTGTTAAAATCCATAAATCATGAAATGAACAGACGTGATATATTGGACGCATTAGCCAATAATCTGAAATTTTTGGGAGAGAGTTTAAGTGCGAGTGCGGTTTTGGCAGGCAAGCTCGAAGACATTTCCGAAGCATTCCGTGCACCCGGTGCGGAACATAATTTTACGGCTTTAAAAAGTGAAGTTTTAGAACTTTTGGGCGAAGTCGAAAACAGTATACTTTTTGACTCAAAAGCTGATAAATTAGTTTCAATAACGCAGTATAATCTGTCGCGTTTTAACGATAACAGAGATTTCCTAAAGGAGTCATTGCGGACTTTGGTAATGTTTCTTGACGGAGCTGATACAAAGAATGAACTGATTTCACAGGTTAATAAGTTTATGCGTGCTTTGAGGGCAGGCGCTTTGCGTCCTCAGAGTACATCGGAGGTTATGGATGTTCTTGCTGATATTATCGGTAAACAGTCTGAAAATGAAGAAGTGCGTATGCTCAATGCAGAACATGTTGAAAAGATTGTAACCAGTCTTCTGTCGTCTCCGTGCAATTTTACGCCGCTTTTACATTTTGTAATACCGGTAATGTTTGACAGTATAAAATCGTTTGCGGAACTTTGGATTAATCCGGACGGAAAAGAAGACAGTTCGGAAACCGGTGACAGTGACGAGTGTATTCATATGCTTATAGTGTTTAATATGGAGGGAATCGGACAGTTTGAGACGGAACTTTATGTGGAAAACAGAAATATCAAAATGTTTTTATTTTGTCCCCAGAATTATGTAAGTGCTTTTTCCGGGCTTCAGCAGGAATTTTCCGATGCTATTTCATTCTCGGATTACCGTTTTGAAAAAATTAAAGTGGATAAACTTGAGGATACACGCTCATTGCTTCAGGTGTTTAAATCACTTCCGTATAAAAGAATGGGTGTAGACGTTAAAATATAATAGGCAGTAAGCAATTTAAGGGCAGTCGGTGCCGTAATTACCGGTACAGCCGTTTCTAACGGCTGCGGTCTGGGCAAAGCCCAGACCTCTAACTCAAATGCGTTCATTTACGATAACTTCGCTTAGCAAAGTTATCGGTCGAAATTACTTAAAAAGAGGAACGATGATGTCAAGGTACAAGAAGAAAAGAAAGATTGCCGGCGGGAATAAGGCTGTTGCGTTAAGATATAACAATGAATCGGATAACGCTCCGATAGTAATAGCATCCGGGTACGGTACAATTGCCGATAAGATAATTGATATAGCTGAGCAGAACGGAATACCTGTATTTCGGGACGACTCAGCGGCATCCCTTTTGTGTATGCTTGACGTAGGAGAGAGTATACCGCCTGAACTGTATGAAGTGGTGGCGGCGATATATGTACAGTTGCTTAAGACGGCTGCACAGATAAAAGGTACGGCGGGTATTAACGAGAAAATAAAACTGTTAAGCAGAAGAAAATCAGCGGAAACGGTTGAAAATACAGAAGATATAACTATGGAAGATTTAGAATTTTAATATATGCGTTTCCGATTTTGTCTGCACTGATAAGTTTGCCGGAGGCATATGGGTATAGCCGTTTCTAACGGCTGTGGTCTGGGCAAGCCCAGACCACGCACGCAAATAGCGTGCGGCGATGAGTACGGGCTTATCCCGTTCGGGGTCGAAATTACTGTATATGATAAATTATTCGGTTTGCGTACTTGTCTTTGGTAAACGGAAAGAGGTTGGAACTGAGATTATAGATTTTTGACAGAAACTAAGGGAGGAAACTGCATGGTTCTGCATGAAGGATACCGCGGTGCAATATGTGAAATAAAAAATTTTGAAACGAACAGGCTGCTTTCGGTGGGATACATAAAAAGAGTCGATAACGATTATATTTTAATAGGAGAACGTACGGATGCATTGAATTATATGGCATTGAATACGAAGGTGAAGGTCAGTATATTCAACGCTAAATTTGGGTTTAGGGTAGTGGGTGCTGTTGTCTATACATCCACACAGGAGGAATTGAAACTTTCGGAAGTGCGGGAGATTGTTAACGGTGAACGCCGCGACTATTTCAGGGTAGATATGTCTTTAGAGGCGAAATTCTATAAATATTATGGCAGACCGCCCGGTTCGGCAAACATTTTCTATGATGCGCAAATAAGTAATATGAGTCTGAAAGGGATATTGGCACAAACCGATATGGTGATGGAAGAGGGTGATTATTTTTGGGCGGAATTCCGGATAGGAGATAAGAAATGTGAATGCAATTGCCGTGTAATCCGCAGAAGTGAAGAAGGTGATGAATTTGTATACGGCTGTGAGTTCGTGTTTATGAGGCCCGAATCCGCAATGAATATGGATGTGATAAGTGCATTTCTGTTTCAGCAGCAGCAGGAGCTGTTAAGGCAGAGAAGAAAATCGAAATATTAATCCGGACAGTAAAAAGGTGGTGAACATTATGAAATTGGACGAAGGATACAAGGGTGCGGTATGTGAAATAAAGGATGCGGAAAATATTCTTTTGGCTGTAGGGTATATTAAAGATATAAGTGACGACAGTATCGTTATCGGTGAACGGGATAACTTGATGTCGGTAATAGAGAAGAATCAGGAGGTGAAGATATCCGGATTCAGTTCCAGCCTTGGATTTAAAGTGTTGAAAGGTACCGTTTCGGATTCCAATGAAAAAGTTTTAGAGATATCGGATTTAGAGGAAATAATTGACCGTGAACGCCGGCATTATATTCGTGTTGAAACGAATTTGACGGCAGGTGTCTACGGGGGTGTTCACCGTTCTATGAAAGATTCAGACTGGACAAAAGTGTTGGTTAAAGATATAAGTCTGAGCGGTTTGTCGTTTGAAATGGATAAGAAACTTAAAGCCGAAACAGTACTTTGGGTTCAGCTTAAGCTGGAAACAGGGGAATGCTGTTTGCCGTGCCGTGTCGTCAGGAATGTTGACGGAAGTGTCGGCGGTAATATGAAATACGGTTGTGAGGTTCTTTTTAACGAGCGTGAAAAATCGGCGGACAGAGACATTATAAATGCATATTTAATGCAGCTGCAAAGAGATCTTATAAGAAGACGGCGTAAAGTAAGTGAGGCATATGTGGCAATGGAAACAGAGAGAATTGATAAAAAAACAGGCTCAGGCGAGAAGAAGGGACTGTTTTCAATGTTGTTCGGTAAAAAAGACAAAGCCGAAAAATCGAAGAAGTCAGATTCTCACAGCGAATCCGAAAAAATCAAAGAGGGCAGTTCCGTCAGCGGTGAAATAAAAGCAGTTCCGGAACCGAAAAAGGTCAGCTTGCCGATAGATTTTATTTTCACCAAGGAAGAACCGATTTATGAGATATGGAAAAATTGGGAGGATGATGGAAAGCCGGATTTTAATCCGATTGAACTTATAGAAAATCAGCTGATTGAACTGTACAGCAAATCGAATAATTATAACTTGCGTAAGGACTACGAAACATTTGTTAACGATGTACACATGCTTGCGGAAACCGCAGTTATGAATGCAAAAGTAAAAAATGCAATCGGAGATTCATCTGATACCGATGTTACGGATGAGAGTGCAGATGCTGAAACCGCGGAGACTCAGGCAGATGAAATTATCTCAAATTTTGAAGCTGCACTTTCAGAGCCTCTTAATGTAGATGCTGCTGTAATAGTTCGTAAGATTGCAGATAATATGCGTGCGGTTATGTTTATGTTCCCGCCTTTGGGTGACGGAGAAACTATAGATGAATTGAAAATTAAACAGGAACTTGAAGATAATAGCGTATTAAGCGGTATTGACGAGGAAATGCTTTCCAGAATGCTTGATGAGAAGCTGTATTTAAAGTTCATAAATATAGCTGAAGGGAAACTGCCCGTAGACGGTGAGCCCGGAACGGTTACAGAAGTAGTTTCGCGCAAACAGGGGGTTGATATTAGAGAAACCGAAAAAGGCACAATTGACTACAAAGAACTCAACCTTATTAAGAATGTAAAGAAAGATGATGTGCTTTGTGAGATTGTCTATCCTACTGTGCCTGTTGACGGAATGGATGTTACCGGGAAGGAGATTACGGCGGCGAAAGGAGTGGCGGCTGTAATACCCAAAGGAAAAAATACACATCTGTCAGACGACGGAACGAAATTGCTTGCGTCAATAGACGGATATGTCAATATCGTTAACAATGCTTACAGTATTGAGAATGTTTTACAGATTAAGGGGGATATTGACAACTCCACCGGCAATATTACCTTTGACGGAAACATTTTAATTAAAGGTGACGTTCAGGAAGGATTTTCGGTAATATCCGACGGAACAGTTACAATTGAAGGCAGTGTCGGCGCGAATGTTACAATAAAAGCAGGGAAGGACATTACGATTCGTCACGGCGTGAATGGCGGAACACGCGGCAATATAACTGCCGGAGGGAAAATCCGTACGAAGTTTATTCAAAGCTGTGCGGTAACTTGCTATGGAATTGAGGCGGAGGCTATATTGGACTCCACAGTAGAATGTGAAGATTATATGACTGTTTCCCGTGGGAAAGGAACATTGGCAGGCGGAAAATTTTCTGTTGGAAAGTTGATAGAGGCAATACATATTGGCAATGAAAAGAGTTCCGTATCCACAGAGATTATACTAGGACAGAAACCGAATCTTTTGCGCAGACGTGACGCGGCAAAACTCAAATTGGATGAAACATTGAAAAAATACGAGGAGTTTGCCAAAAGCATTGACTATATGAAAAAAAATGCCGATAATCTAACACCTGAGCGTAAGGCGCTGTTTTCAAAATCGCTTATACAGGTGAAACTTCTGCTTTCACAGAAAGAGAAAGAGGAAAAAGAATTCCGGGAACTTGACGAAGAAGTTCATAATACCGGGTACTGCCGTGTAAAAGCGTATACTGCATATCCGGGAACGGTTATAAGAATCGGTACGGAGAACCATATTATACAAACGGAAACCAAAGGATTGGATTTGAATAATTCGGCTAATTGACGGTGTTTCAATTATAGCAGTTTTGATGAGTACGGGCTTAGCCCGTTCTCATCGACGCACGCATTTGCGTGCGGGGTTTGGGTTTTGCCGAGACCGCAGCCGTTGTAAACGGCTGTAACAGTTAAGTCAACTGTAAAGGAGGAACGTAATGAAAGGTGCATCTAAGTACATTGTGGCTGTGTTAGTTATAGCGGCAGCAGTTATAGGAGGGTACTGGCTGATTACAAAACAGCCGGGAGTTCATATCGGGGAACTTAACTTAGTGTCTGAAGAAAACGAGATGATAAATCTTTTGGGATATGAAGCGGTTAATTATTATAAGGGTTCAAGTGAGGATGTGCCTTTACCGGAATTTAATGAGCTGTTAAATGTCATGCCGG
>JAISVP010000080.1 GCA_031271475.1 Oscillospiraceae bacterium
TATGGCGGGCGGACTTGTTCTCGGAGCATTCTTTATGGCAACGGATTATGTTACGACTCCAATGACAGAAAAAGGCAAGTTAGTGTTTGGTGTTGGATGCGGGCTGATTACGTTTGTAATACGGCAATTCGCCGCCGTACCCGAAGGTGTATCGTTTTCAATCCTGATTATGAACATTTTAACACCCTATATAGACAGGTTAACGGTTACTAAACCGTTTGGATGGCAAAGCAGTAAATAGTTAAGGGGGAAGTATGGCAAATATAAAAGCACCGTTGGTGCTGACTCTGATTTGTGCAGTCAGCTGCGGGATACTTATTTGGGCGTATAACACTACTTATGTGGATACAACGGGTGTTATAACCGATGATTTGCAGACAGCTCTTTCTGAAATATACGGTACCGGCAAAGAGTATGTTATGCATAAAAATGAAGACGGTACGGTCGTAACACATGAAGGTGTGCTGTCGGTAATCAGCAGTAAAGCGGGCGGTGCTATGGCTTTTGAGATAGTTGCAGACGGATATAAAAAAGACGGTCTGCACTTGCTTGTCGGTATTGAAAACGGTGAGATAGCGGGTATAGGGGTAGTAGAATTCGGAGATACGCCCGGAGTCGGCACGAAAGCGACTGATAAAGCATACCTTGAAAAGTTTAAAGGGCTTACGTCTGCTGATTACAGCATTGATGCGGTTGCGGGTGCGACTTTGTCTTCAAACGGAGTTAAGAATGCGGTTGAGCTGGCACTGAATACATTTCAGCAACATTACAATTCACAGTGACAAATAAACTTATATCGGTTAGGTTAAAACGGCAGCCCATTTCCGTAAATTATGTTGTCAAACCACGCAAAACCAATCTTACTATATAGTAATTCCGATTGAGAACGGGCAAAGACCGTCCTCATCGGCGCACGCATTTGTTGCGTGCGGGTCTCGGCAAAGACGGGACCGTAGCCGTTAGAAACGGCTATATTAAGAGGAGATTTGTAAAATGAATTACTGGAAAGAATTTATTAAAGGGATTATCAAGGAAAATCCGGTGCTTGTGTCAATACTCGGAATGTGTCCGACGCTTGCGATTACTACGGATGCGGGTAATGCGTTAGGAATGGGTATAGCAACAACATTTGTATTGGTGGGCTCAAATTTAGTAATATCGTTATTGAGAAAGATTATACCCAAAGCGGTAAGTCTGCCGTGTTACATAGTTGTTATTGCGGCATTTGTTACCTTCATAGAGTTTATGATGAAGGGCTATTTTACAGATTTGTATAAAAGTCTTGGGACGTTCCTGTCATTAATTACAGTTAACTGTATTATTCTTGGGCGGGCTGAAATGTTTGCAAGCAAGAATAAACTGTTACCGTCGGTACTTGACGGTCTTGGCATGGGGATTGGATTTACTTTTGCACTGTTTTTAATGGGGTCAATAAGAGAGATTATCGGCAGCGGGACATGGCTGGCAAGTCTGCTTGGGGACACTTTTAAGTTTCCGTTTGAGCCTATTACGGTATTTATAATGCCGGCGGGCGGATTTTTCGTATTAGGACTTATTATAGCAGTCCTTAACTTAATGCTTAAAAAGAAACCGCCGAAAGCCGTTGGCTGCGGGGGCTGTACTGCTTGTGGCGGTGCGCTTGAAAGAGGACAGATTACCGACTGTGTGAGTGGAGGATAATTAAGATATGAATTCGTTTTTTGCTATAATGATTTCGGCAATACTGACCGATAATTTCGTGCTGTCAAAGTTTATGGGAATATGTCCGTTTATAGGTGTGTCTAAAAAACTGTCCTCAAGTATAGGAATGGGTGCGGCAGTAATTTTTGTAATGACATGTGCTACGGCATTTACTTATCCGGCTTACAAGTATATGTTAGAACCGCTTGGACTTACATATTTAAGGATTATTTTATTCATACTGATCATAGCACTGTTTGTACAGCTTGTTGAAATAGTTATGAAGAAAGTGATGCCGCCGCTGTACAGTTCATTAGGCGTATATTTACCCTTGATTACGACAAACTGTGCGGTACTCGGAGTTACAATGCTGAATATAGATAACGGCTATACGTTTTGGGAATCCATTGCTAATGCGGCATTTGCGGGTGTAGGTTTTACCCTTGTGCTGGTTCTGTTTGCCGGAGTACGTGAGAAAATGGAAGGATGTGATATCCCTGCCGCTTTGAAAGGACTGCCTATTACCTTAGTGGCTGCCTCAATTATGGCATTGAGTTTTATGGGATTTTCATTTTAGTAACTGCCGTGACTGTGCACAAACAGAACACAAAAAGGAGAATTGATTATGACTGAGTACATAGTGCCGGTATTGATTTTCGGCGCAATAGGGCTTGTTGCAGGGGTATTGTTGAGTATTGCGTCAAAAGTATTTGAGGTGAAGAGTGACGCACGTGTGGAAAGTATAAAAGAAATACTGCCCGGAGTCAACTGCGGTGCATGCGGATATGCAGGCTGTGAAGACTATGCTGCAGCAATAGTAGAAAAAAATGTACGCAGTGCACTTTGTAAACCCGGAGGGGAAGATGTTGCTGCAGCAATTGATTCTGTTATGGGCAAGTCCGGCGGCAAATTTGTCCGCGAAATTGCTGTGGTGCATTGCGGCGGAGACTGCACAAAAACAAACAAACAGTATAAATACACAGGCTTGCAATCATGTGCGGCAGCGAAGCGTTCTTACGGCGGCGACGGAAACTGCAATTACGGTTGTATGGGATACGGTGACTGTGCAAAAGTTTGTATTTACGGAGCAATAGTAATAGATAATAACATTGCATTTATTGACCGTGATGTATGCAAAGCATGTGCAATGTGTGTTAAGACTTGTCCGAACAGCTTGATTTCCATACATAGTGTTGACAGTCAGGTTGATATTTTATGTTCATCTAAAGAACCGGGGAAAACAGTCAAACAAAACTGTAAGAGCGGTTGCATAGGCTGTAAGATTTGTGTTAAGAAATGTCCTGAAAATGCTATTGTTTTTGACGATAACCTTGCGCGTATTGACCATTCTAAATGTACTAATTGCGGCACTTGTATATCAGCGTGTCCTGTCGGAACGATTAGGTAACGGCTGCCCCGTTAACCACGCTCTGTTGAATCACTCTGCGACACACTTACCTATGCTTTTTCACAAATTTCTTTTGAACATACCGTAAATCATTTTTCCAATTGCTTTAAAAGTCAAATATCTGCACTGTTTAAAAAACGGTGGCGGATGCCGTGCTTTTTACTCGACAAATACAGACAGGCTTTTAGAAAGGCATGGTGATACAATGAATAATAAAATCAAAAACATCTTAATAATAGCAGGCTGTGATAGTTCTGGAGGAGCAGGAATTGATGCGGATTTACGGACAGTAAAATCATATAAACTTAATCCGATTACTGTTGCGACTGCATACACGCGTCAGGACAGTGTGTTTTCTGTTGAACCGGTACGGTATGAAGTGTTGGATGCAGGTCTTTCCGAGGCATTGCCAGTAAGTGCCGCAGTAAAAATCGGTATGGTATGGAGTGCGGAAAATGCAAAACTGATTGCGGAAAAGTTAAAGAAGCACAGTGCCTTGAATGTAGTTTTCGATCCTGTTTTATCGGCTACAAGTGGTTTAAAGTTAGCAAAACAGGATTTACCTGACGGAATGTTTAAGTATTTATTTCCGGTATGCACACTTATAACACCCAATATACCCGAAGCTGAAATATTATCTGGGATAAAAATATTTAACACTTCTGATATGCCAAAAGCCGCACACATGATACGGCAAAAACTTAAAACCGAAACTGCAATACTTATAAAGGGCGGTCATTTAGACGGAGCTCCTGATGATTTTTTACTTGACAGCACAGAAACTTGGCTCATGGGCGAAAAAAGCAAAGGCGCACGCGGCACTGGATGTATGTTATCTTCAGCCATAGCGGCAAATCTCGCATTAGGTGAAACTCTGCAAAGAAGCGTAAGAAATGCCAAAGAATATGTTTATTGTAAATTAAGCAGTCTCTGAAAAACTGCTGAAGTCTGCCGTAACAAGGCAGAAATGAAACTGTTTATGCGCTGCAATGACTTACTTTTCCGTTAGCATAAACTATTATGGTGTGTTACTGTAAAATGGCTTGAGATGTCCTGATTAAAGACGGAATGTTCTCGTTGCCGAGCAAGTTGGTTGACATGGAGATTAATGGGAATCGGGTCGTTCGCCAATGTCTGAGGAGGTAATACACAGAGAAATGAAAGGACTTGCGGATATGACATACAAGGCACACCACATAGGAATAACCGTTAGGGATATTTACGCTTCGGAGAGATTCTACGATGTGCTTATGTCGGCTTTGGGCTTTGACATTGCAAAGAAGTACAAGGGGCATCTTGATTTCGCCGACATGGACGTGGTGGAGTACGTTGGAGAGGACTTCGATTTTAGCATCAACTCTCCCAAATCCGACTTCAAGAATGAAATCGTCAATTCGAGAAAGCCGGGGGCCGTTCAGCATTTCGCCTTTAATGCGGACAGCAGGGACGCTGTTGATGCCGTGTTCGACCGAATTAAGGACTTAGGTGTGAATATCCTCCATGACGAAGCAAGGGTTTACACGAAGTTAGGTCTTAACTACTACGCTCTGTTCTTTGAAGATCCGGATGGAATCCGGTTCGAGGTTTTTCACAATGGACTTTGAACCTTTTAACTTTGTTTATGCCGCTGGGGATAGGAACTGTAATGCATTCTTAGTTCCTGAAACTCTGCCATATGCGGTATCCGTTTCTGTCGGATCATTTCCGGAAGAACCTCTAATTTGCAACAGTTTCTGATAATGTCACATCATTCCAATTTTTAAGAATTTTTCCGGTATGCACACTTATAACACCCAATATACCCGAAGCTGAAATATTATTTGGAATAAAAATATTAAACACTTCTGACATAAGTCCCGAACCTTCGGCGGAGTTTCCTCCGCCAAAAAAAATTTATATATATTCGGATGTGTAAATTTTAGCAAAATTCACAACAGAGAAAGCGGACGGTTTTGTGTACAACGCCACGAAATACATCAGTTTGCAGTCGTTTTACAGACGGCTCGTAAACTGGCAGAATTATGTTTTTGGTTAATTATTAAGCAATATTTTCAGGAGGCTTGTTATGAAAACAGTAACTTTAGTATTTTTTATGTGTGTATTGTGTGTGTTGTTGCCGGCTTGTCACCTCACCCAAAACTCAATATTTGTTTGTTTTTCCAAAATGCATTCGTCTTTATCGCCATAAGTATTCCATAGCTGAACAATGACATCGGCTTTTTCCGGGGCATTTCTCTTTCTCTTAATAGTTAAGTCTTGATGAAAATAAAAACATTCA
>JAISVP010000006.1 GCA_031271475.1 Oscillospiraceae bacterium
AAACGGGGGCTATTGTTCAACGGCAAATGTTATAGAGGCGGTGCGGCTGGCGAATGCCCTTACGTCACTGAGATACGGCGGGATTCCCGTTCTGCGGGATTTGCACGATGCGGCGACAGCCTGTATCGGTCACGGAAATGACTCTGAGCTGATAACTGTGTTTGCTATGCTTGACATAGGAACAAGGCTCGGTGAACTCCCGGACGGCGTGACCCAGACTCCCGTTCAGGACGACATCACCCGGGAACTCAAACGCCTGAAACTTACGAAATACAAGACAACGGTCGCTCAGACGATTGAACTCGACCTTCGAGAAAACTTCAAGGTTAAGAGCAAGGAAGCCGCGTTTATTGACTTGAACCGCTCGGTATTTTTCAATCGGCTAAGTTTTATCGGAATACATTTCGCAACCGAACATCGTGTAAGTCAGGATAAATCCGACTGGAAAGAAATATGGGAACTGCGGTGGACTCCCGAAGCGGACATTCAGGCGGCTGAGTCTGTGCTGAAAGGCGAAACCGTCGAGGTTGCGTGTACATACTGTCTTAAAGAGCAGCTTGAGGACTGTGCGGATATCGAAAAAGCGGCCAAACTTCTGAGGGTTGCCTATAGCTGCAATCTGCCGTCCGGATTCGGGTTGGCTTTGAGTGCGCTGCAAAGGCTTGCTTCCAATTCCGATAACTTTGAGAAAACCGTCAGCGCGGCGTGGGAACTGTCCGTGCTTATCCGTTACAGGGACTTGCGAAAGGTTGACGTGAATCCGCTTGAGTCTCTTTTAGAACAGCTTTTCCTGAGAGCTTGCCTCGTGCTTAACGATTGTGCGGGCTGGGACGACAAAGCAGCAAAGAATATCGTAACGGCTATTAATGCTATGCATTCCATATCACAAACGGACTCGGATACAGTCAACGATGGCGAATGGGTAAACTCACTTCTAACACTTGCATTCCGGGATGACAAAAATGCTGTACTCTCCGGACTTAGCTTTGCGGTTCTTCTCGAAAGAGGACTGGTAAGTGAAGAACGTTGCGGCATTGAGGTATCCAGAAGACTTTCACCGGGCATTCCGGCAGATATAGGTGCGGGATGGTTTGAAGGCATGAGTATGCGCAACCGTTATGCACTCCTCTCAAGGACGCAGTTGTGGCGGGAACTTGACGGCTATATTTCAGGGCTGGATGCGGATGAATTCAAACGAAGTCTCGTGTTTCTGCGAAGGGCTTTTTCGGGATTCGAGCCGCGTGAAAAGAACAGTATTGCAGAACTTTTGGGTGAGATTTGGGGAATCGTTCCGGATGATGTTTCTGCGGTTCTTCTTGATGAACTGAATGAAGATGAAACATCCGCTCTTGACGGACTTAATGATTTCGATTTTGATTTTTAGGACGGGCAATTCAAAATGTCAGCAGAAACACAAATAAAACGCTGGAGACTGATACTCGGTGAAACCGTTGAGGAAAAACTTGGCACAGGCGGGATTCTTGATGACGAGGAATCCCTGATGGACGCCGCTCTCGCCATGATATACGGCGGAGACGGCTCAAAAGGTTCAACACAGGATAACTCCCGGAAAGCCGGGAAAGGACCGTCATCGCCGAATTTGGCGAAGTGGCTTGTGGACGTTCGAAACTTTTTTCCGACAGATGTTGTAAGCGTTATACAGTCGGATGCTATAGAACGCAAGGGACTTAGACAACTTTTGTTCGAACCGGAAACACTCAAAAACGTAAAACCGGACGTAAGCATGGTGAGTACGCTCATGTCGCTAAGGGGACAGATTCCGGCGAAATCCAAAGACACAGCGCGGGAACTCGTGAAAGCGGTTGTATATGAAATAATGAAACGGATGGAACAGGATTTGCGCAGGGCGGTTACGGGTGCTCTGAACAAAAAAGTCCACAGTCCGATACCTAATTTACAGGGTTTGGACTGGAAAAGAACCGTATCCGGGAATCTGAAAAATTACAATGTCGAGCGAGGCAAACTTATACCCGACAGGTTTTGGTTTTTTGAGAGACAGCGGCGAAGCAAGGAGTGGACGGTCATAATCGACCTTGATCAAAGCGGTTCTATGGCGGATTCGATAGTTTATTCATCCGTAATGGGGGCGATTTTTGCAAGTATGCCCAGTTTGGACACGCATGTCGTTGCTTTTGATACGAATATAGTGGACTTAACGGAACAGGTGCGCGAAGATCCTGTAGAAATGCTGTTCGGAATACAGCTCGGCGGCGGTACTGACATAAACAAATCAGTGAAGTATTGCAGAAGCCTTATAATCGAACCTAAAAAAACCTTGTTCATTCTCGTGTCCGACCTTTACGAGGGTGGTGTCGAGGCTCAGCTTGTCCGTCAGCTTGAAGAAATACATGAATCCGGCGTCAAGTGCATGGTTTTGCTTGCTTTAAGCGATGGCGGGAAACCTATGTACGATGAACAGCTAGGCAAAAGAATTGCGAAACTTGGTATACCAAGCTTCGCGTGTTCGCCAGACAAGCTTCCGGAACTTGTCGAGGGTGCGATTAAAGGTTTTGATTTAATGGAACTTTCGCAAAGGGTATGTTCAACAGTTTCTTCTATACGTGTCTGAAAAATAAGAAGCATAGGTATTATTTGCATAAAATGAGGATAGAAGCAAGAAAAACAAACGTGACGAAATTGTTTTAATTTGATAAAAAAACATTCCACAAGATGACGTTACTTATAACGGTAAAAATCACAATTCCAAGGCTCTTTAGCATTGGACTTCGGCGGAATACAGTATTCTGCGTCTTTTGAAGCAATAAAATCGCGAATATTTTTTGCCTCGTAAGCTTTATCTCCCAAAATTGTACTCCCAGACATATCAGCCTTTTCACTGACTTTTTCTAGTAATGGAACAGCTTCCTTGCTGTCGGAAACATTGCCCCCGGTAAAACTGAATTTAACAGAATTACCCAAGCCGTCAACAACGGCATGGATTTTTGTGTTTTTACCGCCGCGTGACAACCCGATTCCTTGGTGTATATGCTAAAATAAAAAAGGTCCAACCCTCCCTATCATTCAAATTTAAAACTGGTCCACTTTTTGATATGATAAGAGAGAAGGAAATACGCAAGCTGTCAAATCAAATCGAAAGGAAAAAACAGAAAGGATGAAAGATTTTATGGACAAAAAAGAAATACTCGACCTTAAACAAGGCGGGGCGTCAAACAGAGAGGTATCCCGGAAACTTGGAATAAACCTCAAAACCGTATAGAAATACCGGAACGAATATCGGCAACGGTTGTAGCAGTAGAGTGAACCCGGTGCAGATATACGCACAGTTCAAGACACCCTGTAAGAAACGCCGGAGTATATCATCGGAAAAGCGGCGGCAACTCCGCAAGTACACCGAAGAAACGGACACACGTTTGCGTGAAATCTTAGCCGAAGAACGCCGCAAAGACGGAATTTTAGGCACGGGACACAAGCAAAAACTAACTAACAAGCAAATCCACGAAAAGCTTGTCGACGAGGGATTTAACATAAGCAGAGCCACAATTAATGCCAAATTGGCACGAATTCGTGATAAGAAGAAAGAAGTTTTCATTCGGCAGCAATACGATTTCGGCGACCGCTTGGAATACGATTTCGGCGAAGTTCGGCTTGACTGCGGCGATGGTGTGAGAGTGTATCATATGGCGGTATTAACGTCAACTGCGGGAAAATTCAGGTGGGCATATCTCTACACGAATCAGAAAAATGCCGTGTTTAAGGACAGCCACGTAAAATTTTTCGAGATGATGGGCGGCGGATATGTCGAGATTGTCTACGGCAATATGCGGAATGCCGTGAAGAAATTTATTGGCAAAAACGAGAAAGAACTCAACGATGAACTCATTAAAATGTCGCTGTATTACGGTTTTAAAATCGACGTCATAAACTGCTTCAAAGCCAATGAGAAAGGCTCTGTAGAGAAGTCTGTTGATGCCATTCGCAATGAAGTTTTCGCCGGAAATTGGAAATTTAACAGCCTTGATGATGCACAAGAATTTCTGTATTCGAGATTGTTGAAACTCAATGAAAACAGCAAAATTGTAGAAGAAAAATAGCATTTGACTGAATATAGTCGTTTAACTTGACAATTGGACTAAGACATGGTAAAATAAGAGAATGAGATACAGTAAAGATTTTAAGGAAAGTG
>JAISVP010000064.1 GCA_031271475.1 Oscillospiraceae bacterium
AACAAACGGATTAAAGAAATCGCATACGAACAGTACATGGAAATACAGCTGAAACCTTTTGCGAAACATTACCTTGATTTACTTAAATCACACGGCATACCCTGTGCGGTAGCTACGGCTACATACCGGGATATGGCGGATTCTGTGCTTAAGAAATTAGGTGTTTTTGAAAACTTTAAATGCGTGCTTACCTGTGAGGAAATCGGGAAACCGAAAACATATCCCGATATCTTTTTAAAAGCAGCCGAAAGACTTGGAACTGCTCCCGAAGACACCGCCGTGTTTGAAGATGCATTGCACTGTATAGAAACGGCAAAATCCGCCGGGTTCTGTACTGTCGGAGTGTTTGACGCGATGGCAAGTGAGGACTGGGACGAAATAACGCAGATATGTGACAGAACTGTACGGTCTTTTGAGGAATTGCTTTCAGCTGAAACAGGAATGCATACACACTGCTAATACGCAGGATTCCGTTTACCGAAATTACTGTATAGCCGTTTCAACGGCTACGGTCTGGGCTTTACCCAGACCTCGAACGCAAATGCGTGCGTCGGTGAGAACTTCGCTTAGCCTGTTCTGGGTCGAAATTACCGTAATCAGAAGCTATCAAACAGAAGAAAGTGGGTTTTAGTATAAAAGTTTTGCTTGGAATGAGCGGTGGAGTAGACAGTTCGGTGTGCGTAAAACTGCTTTTGGATAAGGGATATGACGTTACGGGAGCAACATTGGATTTTTTAGGGAAGGAAAACGGCGATGCAAAGGCGGCGGCGGATGTATTCGGCATTCCGCATATTGTTATAGACGCGAAAGAGGAGTTTAAGACAGAAGTTTTAGATTATTTTTCCGAAAGTATCGCCGTATGCGAGACACCGAACGCCTGTGTGGAATGCAATAAAAAAGTAAAATTCAAACTCTTGCTGGACTGTGCCGCACGGCACGGCTTTGACGCTGTGGCAACAGGACATTACGCAAAATCCGGATTTGAAGAAAAATACGGAAGATATGTACTCAAACGGGTAAAATATAAAGACCAGTCCTATTTTCTGTACAGGCTGACTTCTCAGCAGCTTTCAAAGATTATTTTCCCGCTGGCAGATTTAAACAAAGAGCACGTGCGTGAAACAGCACGGGAAGCAGGTATAAAAGTATACAACAAACCTGACAGTCAGGACTTGTGTTTTTTTGAAAAGGGCGAATATGATATTTTTCTGGAACAGCTGAATTCAAAGCACGGGAATTTTATTGACATTGACGGGAATGTTATAGGAATACACAAAGGATTACCGTTTTACACTGTGGGACAAAGAAAAGGACTTGGTATTTCCGGCAGAGAACCTCTTTATGTAAAATCCAGAAATCTTGGGGACAATACCGTCACACTTGCGGCAGACAGTGAACTTTACACCTCGCATCTGCACGTAAGAGATGTAATATTTACCGCAATTCCGGTTCCGGAACATCCGTTAAGTGTCAGTATAAAAATCCGGCACTCAAAAAGTGAGATTCCCGGAACCGTGCATATGCTTACGGATAATACCGCACGTGTGGAATTCTTAAATCCTGTCCGTGCCTCAACGCCGGGACAGTCCGCAGTTTTCTATGATGGGGATGTTGTTATCGGCGGAGGGATTATAAGCGCTGACGCTGTATAAATACGCAGATTCTGCCATTTACAGCCGTTTCTAACGGCTACGGTCTCGGCAAAGCCGAGACCCGCACGCAAATGCGTGCGGCTATGAGGACTTCGCTTAGCCTGTTCTCGATCGAAATCACCATAACAGGAAAGCTTTCACGCAAATCTATTCTTCAAGAATTAACTGCCACAGCCGGCAGAATGCCTGCTTGGAGTTTTCAACAGCACTTTCAACAATTGTTGAAAGAAAAGTCCGAAAACCCGTCCCGATATTTTGAGGCTCGATTCCTCAATCTTAAATATCAGCGGTATTTAAGATATTTAGCTGTTTTTTGCCGATTTTGCCGCAATAAGCGTTTTATATCCGATGCCATGTTAATCTCTCCGATTCTGTTGAAACGTCTGTTGAAAACCGCGTGCGTGACGGGAAACAGGACGTTTCGGGCAAATAAACTTTTGCGGATTAATGCAATACGGCGGGCAAATTTTATAAAATAGCGTATTGACTTTTGAAAGCAAATATGTTATAATACCGTGAAGTGTGGTTTTGGCGACCGCTTTTAAGCAGGTCGCTTTGTCGAGGTAGTGAAGATATGGAACACAAAGAAAATTATGCCGCAAAACTGCGTATTTCAGAAACTGCTGTTGCAGAAATCGCAATGCGTGCTATCAGTGAAATCAAAGAAGTCGGAGACATAGTGCAGACAAACGGATTTCCCGGCACTTTATCCAAGATATTTCATTTGGGCGGAAAAATCAAAGGCAGCTGCCCTGTGAAAATAAAAATGCATGGTGATGTTGTTGAAGTTACGGCATACGTAACGGTTTCCCGCGGCTGCAAGGTCACGGCTGTCGCCGAACGCATACAGGAAGCAGTAAAGTCCGGCGTACAGAATATGCTCGGTATTACTGTTTCACGGGTTAATGTGCACATATTGGGAGAAGGTCAGTCAATTGCGGAAAAAAGGGAGCAGTAAAATGAACAGAAGACAGGTGCGGGATAACGCATTTAAGATATTGTTTCAGGAATCATTGCGTAACGGTGATATTTCCGGGATTTATGAAGCCTGTGCGTTCACCGGTGAAATCAGTATTGATGAAAAAGTACGGGAATTAGTAGCCGGAACCTTGCTGCATTCGGATGAGTTCGATGAGATTATCGGGAAATACAGTCCGAAAAGAAGTGTGAAAAGGATTGCAAAACTTAACCTTACAATAATTAAATTGGCTTTGTATGAAATGTTTTATGATGAAGGCACGCCCGTAAATGCCGCCATAAGTGAGGCAATGATTTTAGCGGACAGGTATACATATGATGAAGATATGGCTTTTATTAACGGCGTTTTGGGTGCGGCAAGCAGACAGACCGCCGATACGTAGGAACTGCCGGGAAATAACAGAAACTGTCTGAAATAACCGCAGGAGAGGTGATACTAAAGATGTCAGTAATGAGCGTAACACAGCTTAATAAATATATAGCGTTCAAAATCGGAGAGGATAAAAAACTTAAGGGCATAATGGTAAAGGGAGAGATATCAAATTTCAAATGCCATACACCGTCCGGACATCTTTATTTTGCGCTTACAGAACCGAACGCACTGATAAGAGGAGTAATGTTTGCCGGAAATGCATCGAAACTCCCGTTTATGCCGGAGGACGGTATGGAGGTAATTGTCATAGGGAATGTTTCCGTTTACGAAAAAGACGGCACTTACAGGCTGTATGTAACAGATATGCAGCCCTGCGGGGAAGGTGCAAAGTATCTCGGACTGAAACAGTTAAAGTCAAGACTGGCAGCCGCAGGAGTTTTTTCGCCGTCCAAAAAGAAACCGATTCCGCGTTTTCCTAAAGAAATAGGAGTGATTACATCCGCATCAGGTGCGGCTTTACAGGATATTACGGCAGTGCTTCAGCGGCGTTATCAAATGTGTACACTCAGACTGTTTGCTGCGGCAGTACAGGGGGAAAATGCAGAGAATGAAATTGCCGGAGCAATCGAAGCGGCGTGCAGACATGACCTTGATGTGATTATTTTAGCGCGCGGAGGCGGAAGTGCGGAAGACTTAAGCGCATTCAATACGGAGAAAGTCGCACTTGCGGTACACAGTGCGGGAGTTCCGGTTATTTCGGCAATCGGGCATGAAACGGATTACACTTTAGCGGATCTTGCAGCTGATATGAGAGTGCCTACACCTTCAGCGGCGGCGGAAATTACGGCACTTGATTTAACACAGGTACTTGCCGGGATAGAACACTGTGCAGGCAGAATATATACGTCAACGGAAAACAGAATACAAAACTGTGAAATGAAACTGTCGGTTTTGACGTCAAGACTGCAATCCCCTGAAAGCACGCTGAATCTCTATGCGGAACGGCTTGCCGCCCTTGAAACAAGAATATACAAGGCAAAAGAATATAAATTTAATGCAGCAGAAAAAGAACTTTCCGAACAGGCGTCACGTCTTGAGGCACTGAGCCCGCTGAAGATCTTAACAAGAGGATACAGCATAACCTATAAAGACGGCAAGCCGGTAACAGATGCAGCACTGTTATCAGCCGGGGATACAGTTGCTGTAAAATTCAGTAAAGGTGAAATAAAAGCAACGGTAAAGGAGTCTGAAAATGGGGTTTGAAGATAAACTTAAGAATTTAGAAATGGTAACAAAACTGCTTGAGGACGGGCAGCTGTCATTGGAAGAAGCAGTAAACGCATATTCAAGAGGAATGAAGTTAGCGGCTCAGTGCAAAACGGAAATTGAGAAGGCAAAAATTAAACTCGTGGCGGAAGAATGGCAGCTAAAGACAAAAAAAGAGCAGTCGGAGCAGGTGTAGCCGGGGCTTCGGGGAAGCCGGTAAAGTACAGTTTGCCCGCAGGCAGTTGATTTTTTTGAAAAAAATTTCAAAAAAGGGGTTGACAAATAAACACAGACAGTGTATAATAAAATATATTAAGCAGAATTTTCGGTTCTCACCGTTCGGCTTTGCACTGTGTAAATGCCGGAACGGTAAATAGAAGCATTGCGGCGGTAGATGCCGCGTGTTTTTGTGCACCGAAACTGTTTCGGTGTTTTTTGTTCCCGCATATTTCAATTTATGATGACCGGTTAGCTATCTGATTGTAGTAATTTCGATTGAGAACGGGCTGAACCCGTCCTCATCGGCGCACGCATTTGCGTGCGGGTATCGGCAAAGCCGAGACCATAGTCGTTAGAAATGAT
>JAISVP010000193.1 GCA_031271475.1 Oscillospiraceae bacterium
GTTTTTAAGCCGCCTTTTCTTATTTACCGTTCGTTCCCCATTTTTAAGTCGCCTTTTCCTGTTTACCGCCCGTTACTGTTATGAATCCTGTGCGGTGGTTTCAGCCCGTTCCTTAGCTATTTTGTCAAGGTTCTCCAAATGCTCCTCATAAGTTGCGGCAAACAGAGTAACCTGTGTGTCTATATTGGCACAGAAGTAATAGAACGGCGACTCCTCTGTATCAAGCAACGCGTCCAAAGTCGCGTCAATAGCTTCAAGACCGGGATTGCAGATCGGCCCCGGGGGCAGTCCCGCAGACAGGTAAGTGTTATAAGCTTCGACTATAGCGTCACTGTTTGCGGACTGTTTAATATGCCGCTGTATAACAGACCCGTAACCTTTAGTCGGGTCGGATTCGAGCATTCCGACTTCCCTGCCGATTCCCTCGGGTTTGGTAAGCCTGTTATAGAACACATCGGCAACCTGTTTCATATCCTTAGGGAACGGAGCTTCGAGCTGAACTACGGACGCCATAGTAATAATCTCATCGAGGGTATAGTCGCACGCGTCAATCTTGGAACGCAGAGCATTAATTTTATTGTCAAAATTAGTATATATTTTCTCACAAATATAGCTGTAAACCGTATCGGTTTCCTGAAGATTGAGATTGTCAAAGAACATATAAGTGTCCGGGAAGAAATACCCTTCCATATTATAGAAGCGTTTATCGTCCTTTTCGCCCATATTGAACAGTTCGGTAAACTTATAGTCGTTTGTAAGGTATTCCCCGGAATTAAACGCCTCAATAAAAGTATCGGCGCTGGCAATATACCCGCTGTCCTCGAGGAGCTTTGCCATTGAATACAGGTCCTTGCCTTCCGGGAAAGTCAGACTGGACGTATCGTCTTCGGGATTTTCGGAGAGTTTGTCAATCATTAAATCATAAGACATATTCGGACGGATAAAGTGGTCGCCTGCCTTATAATCGCCGTCAGCTTTTTTCAATTTTGAGAACAGCTGAAACATTTTCACGGATTTAATAATTTCCTTATCGCGGAGCATTTCGGCAATCTGAACAACGGTCGCACCTTTTGGGACGGTAACGCGCACTTCCGATGAAGATTTACCTGAGCCTAAGTATTCCTGTCCCATAGAAATGAGGTACATTGACAGCACCACAGAAGCGCCGATTACCAGCATTATGCAGACGATTGCAAAAGAAAACTTTGATTTTCTGCGCGAAGGCATACGGCGGCGTTTTTTCACATTTTCGGGAACTTCGCGTTTAGGTCTGGGCGGTCTTTCCCCAATGGGTGGAACGTCCATATATTCTTCATATTGTTCATATTGTTCCGGATCCGGCGGCTCCGGGATATCATATTCGTAATTTTCTGAAAACTCATCGGGCAAAGAGCCGTCCGTATATTCATCCGTATATTCGTCCGTACGGTATTCATCAGATCCGTCTGTATGCCCGTCCGTATCCCCGGGGGGGTCTCCGCCGGCGGATTTCAGCTGTATACCGTTTATAATTTCATCAATATAATCCTTGTTGTCATCCATTTTTACTCCTCCAACGCGGCTGCCTTAACCGCTGATAATTAACTTATATCTTAATCCGTAAAGATTTTTACTCCTCTAATAATTAAATTATATCTTATCCCGTAAAGATTTTTACTCTTCCGGCACGGCTGCCTTAACCGCTGATAATTAACTTACATCTTATATCGTAAGGATCCTCCGGCAGGAAGTCCGCAATACATTCCCTATAGCACAGCCCTGCCGTCAGCAATTCCCCATGCATCGACAAAAAACGGTCATAATACCCGCCGCCGTACCCAAGCCTTGCACCGTCTTTTGTGAACGCAAGTCCGGGCACAAGGCACAAAGCACCGTTAAAATCCGTTATTCCGGCATATTCAGGAGGCTCCGGGATACCGTATCGGGACAGTTCATACTTAGTATTTTCATTTACGGCATAAAAAAACATTATTCCGTTCCCGGCACATTTAGGCAATGCAAGCTGTTTGCCATGCCTTAACGCGTGTCCGGCAATCAAACGCGTTTCGGCCTCACTGCCGACCGCATAATATGAAAGCAGCAGTTTACAGTTTTTATAAACATCGGAATCTATGATTTTTTCAAAGATTTCCCGGCTTTTGCTCCGCCGTATTTCAGACGGTATGCCGTCACGGATATTCCGGTATTTTTCTCTGAGCTGTTTTTTCATTTTACATACATTGCCCCGGCAATATTTTCACTTTTAGTTTTCGAGCACATAATCCTCACCAGTTCCAGTCCGAATTCCAAAGCCGCACCCGCAGACTTCGCGGTAATGAATTTCCCCGAAACGCATACGGATTCCCCGGTTATTTCAGCGCCTTGCAGCTGATCTTCAAACCCGGGATAGCATACCGCCTTATGACCTTTAAGAACACCTTTGCGTCCGAGCACAGAAGGTGCGGCGCATATGGCGGCAATATACTTTCCGCTTTGAACACAAAAATCAACTGCGCTCTGAACGGTTTCGGATTTTTCCAGATTCAAAGTGCCGGGCATTCCTCCGGGCAGAACAATCATTTCGGCATCCTGATAAGAAAAGACTTCACTGTCCGCATAATCGCATACAATTTCTATTCCCCTGCAAGATTTGACATTCCTGCCGCCAATGCCGACCAGACACAAATCAAGTCCCGCTCTGCGCAAACAGTCAGCAGGCGCAATTGCTTCAAGTTCCTCAAAACCCTCCGCTAAAAATAAGTATATCATAATTTTTCCTCCCGGATTTCTTTCGCTTTTTAGCTATAGCAATTTCGACGAGAACTTCGCTAAGTCCGGTTCAGAGCCGAAATTGCCGGAAATTGCTGAATATTACTGATAGTGTACCGTATGTTTGTGCAGGATAAACGCCGGGAAATAAGAGCGTTTAGCTTTGCGTAAGCCCTCAATTCCAAGGTCTTCCTCACGGTTGATATAGGTGTACCCGGCAGCGGCAAACTGTGCGAATTTATTGTTAATGGCGGCATATACCCCGGGGAATTTCGTATCCGCTTTTTCTATATGGACGCAGAATGTATTGGAATTAAGACGCTCGCCTACCGTAAACGCGGCAAGTTCGCCCGAAACAAAAAGCATACCGCCTTTAAGCTGAAGTTTATGGAAATTTTCAAAAAACGTATGGATGGCAAACTGCTCCGCGGTATGGGAAGAATTCCCGGAACCGTTTAAAACAGAATCCTTTTCGTTGTATCTTTTTGCCCCGAACGCAATGCACCGCGACATATCCTCATAAGTTTCAATAGGTTTGAATTCCCAATCAAGAGGAAGGAATTTCTTTAAATGATTACGTTTTTTCTGATAGTTTTTTCCGGGCAGATCCGTTAAATCCGCGGCATTGTAGATGTAGTCGCCATATCCGTCAAAGAGTTCCGCACGGTACCGTTTGCCGTAATATTTTTCAAATACCGGCAAATTCTTGTGAGTAACACCCGTTATCACCGGTCGGCAGCCGCCGTCAAACGCATATATGCGGATTGCTTCAAGGACATCCCGGTAATCTCCGGAACCTGCCGGAAACGGGAAATACATTTCCTTGCCGCGCACACTCATTACCAAGTAGAAGTCTTTATACCTGCAAATTTTGGAATTGCTTAACCGCCGCCATGCCATATTGTTGGCAAAGCTGTACTCGCATCCCATGAAATCGGATCTTGCCAGCAGTTCCGTAACCCACGGTCTGTCTGATATGTCTATTTCTCTAAAATCCATGCCCCAACTCTTTGTTTGCCACTTACCTTAAAATTCCGTGCCCGAACTCTTTCTTTGCCACTTGCCTTAAAATTCCGTGCCCGGACGCTTTCTTTGCCACTTGCCTTAAACACCCTTGCCCAGACGCTTTCTTTGCCACTTGCCTTAAAATTCCGTGCCCGAACTCTTTCTTTGCCCCACGTCTTAAAATTCCACGCCCGGACTCTTTCTTGGCTCACGTCTTAAAAACCCACGCCCAAACTCTTTCTTAACCCCACGGCTTAAAAGATCCGGTGAAAAAGCTCTTTCTTTTATTTTATGCCGTGCACTTACGGATATTATAACATATAAAAAAACTGTTGTCAATAATATTGACAATAAAAAGATTATATGCTATAATAACGGAAACAGTACAGTTGCTGGCTGTAAGAAAGGGAACGTCTGAAATGCTTAGAATAGAAAACCACATAGGAGCAATTACGGTAACGCAAAAATACTTAAAAGCACTGATAAGCCGTACGGCGGCAAGCTGTTTCGGAGTATCCGGTATGAATGACTGTAATCCGCTTGCAGCGTTTGTTCTTCCTAAAAGCAAGCAAAAAGGGGTGTTTATCCGTACAAAAAACAATAAACTCCGTATAGATCTGCATATTACAGTTTCTTACGGAGTGAACGCCTCAGCCATTACCGACAGCATTGTTAAGAATGTCAGATTTGCCGTGGAGCAGGCTACGGACATCCCTGTTGACAAGATAAATGTTTTTATTGACAAAATAACTTAACTGTCCCGCCGAAGGCATAAAATTTCATTTTATGCCCGGTGACGCTTTCGCGTCACCGTTTCCGGGCGAAGCCCGGAACTTCGGCGGGGGGCGCGGCGGCAAAAAGGGTGCGGAACATGCCGCAAAGCGGCATTGCAAGCTGCGCTTGCAGTCACAAAATGTTCCATTTTGTGACGTTCCGCGGAATATCATCTGGTGGATAGAGAAAATGAACGCAATGTTATTCAAGACAGCCGTAATATCGGCGGGAATAGAAATCACAAACAGGAAGCAGGATATTGACGCATTGAATGTGTACCCGGTTCCGGACGGTGATACGGGATCGAATATGTCAATGACAATGCTGGCGGCAGTAAGGGCATTGGAAGTTATGCCCGTGTCGGCAGGCTTAGGAGAAACAGCGGCGGCGGCGGCGGACGCTATGCTGAAAGGGGCAAGGGGCAATTCGGGTGTGATACTGTCACTGCTTTTCAGAGGGATATCAACAGTCTTTGCGGATATGCACGACGCACAGCTGCCGGAACTTACAGCCGCGCTTCAGTCCGGAGTAGCGGCGACATATAAGGCGGTAATGAAACCCGCCGAAGGAACAATTCTTACAGTAGCAAGAATTGCCGCGGAAAAGGCAAAGGAATCCGAAGAAACAGATCTTACGGCATATTGGTCGGGAATATGCGATGCCGCGGATGAGATTTTAGAACAGACTCCGGAAATGCTGCCTGTATTGAAGAAGGCGGGAGTAGTTGACGCGGGCGGCAAAGGGCTTTGCATAATCTTCCGTGAGATGTTAAATATTTTTTCGGGCGGGGAATGCAAAAAACTTACCGGAGAAACTGCGCCGCAAAATACGTTTGACATGGCGGTCTCAAATGCGCACACCGAGATATCTTTCGGGTACTGCACGGAATATATCGTTAACAAATACGATAAAGACGAAGACGGAACAGCGTTAAGGGCATATCTTGAATCCATCGGGGACTGCGTAACAGTTGCGGAACACGGTGATATAATAAAAATTCATGCCCATACGGACCATCCGGGCAATGCCATAGAAAAAGGACTGATATACGGCAGTCTTACGAATCTTAAAGTTGACAATATGCGTGTACAGCATGAAATGAAAGTGATTGAATCCAAACAGTCCGTCCGCCCCGTAAAAGCAATAAAACCGTTCGGGTTTGCGGCCGTATCAATGGGACACGGACTTGATGCAGTATTTAAGGATTTGGGAGCGGATGTAATCATAAGCGGCGGTCAGACGGTAAATCCGTCCACGGAAGATATAGTTAACGCAGTGCATTCCATTCCGGCGGAAACTGTTTTTGTATTGCCGAACAACAAAAATATTATAATGGCGGCGGAGCAGGCAATTACCCTGTCTTCTAAAGACATCTGCGTTTTACAGTCAAGAACAGTACCGCAGGGTATAGCGGCATTGCTGGCATTTGACGAAGAAGCGGACTTCATACAGAACAGAATCGCAATGACAAAAGCACTCAAAGAGGTGTCCACAGGGCATATAACATTTGCGGTTCGTGATATTGACTATGACGGAATTCCCATAAAAAAGGGGGAAATACTCGCACTGGAAAACAACAAACTTCTGTTCACGGCAAAAGAAGTGCAAAAAGCGGTAATAAAGCTTGTTAAGAAGTTAATAAAGAACGACACGAAATATGTTACGCTTTTTTACGGTGCGGATGTTACGGACGAAAACGCGGAATCCACAGCGGAACTGCTGCGTGCAAAGCTCAGTGAAAAGATTGACATTAACCTTGTCAACGGCTCACAGCCGCTGTATTACTACATCAT
>JAISVP010000142.1 GCA_031271475.1 Oscillospiraceae bacterium
GCGTCACCGGGCATAAAATGAAATTTTATGCCCTTCGGCGGCTGCATTCCGTAACGGTAAGCACAAATAAAAACTCTTCATTCCCGTCACCGCCTTTAATTGGGGACGGGCAGACGCCAAGGACTTGAAATCCCAGTCCCTCGGCGAATTCCTTTAAATCTGACACTGTCTTTTCAATCAGCCTTACATCTTTTACAATGCCCTTTTTGTTTAAATTATTCCGGCCAACCTCAAACTGAGGTTTTACAAGCACCACCGCCGTCATGCCCGGACGCATGAAACGGTATATTTCCGGAAAGATATGCTTAAGGGAAATAAACGACACATCCGCACAGACAAAATCAACCGGTTCCGGCAGTTTAAGAAGCCGGCGTATATCCGTCTTTTCCATATTAATAACACGTGAATCCGTCCTTAATTTCTGTGCAAGCTGACCGTGTCCGACATCGGCGGCATAAACTTTTAACGCCCCGTGCTGAAGCAGACAATCGGAAAAACCGCCGGTTGACGCCCCTATATCAAGACAGACAAATCCCTTGACGCCGAGTTTAAAATGCTCAAGAGCATACTCTAACTTAAGTCCGCCGCGTCCGGCATATTTAAGCGTATCCCCTGTAATTGCAACATCATCGCTTTCACTTACTTCCATACCCGGCTTGGTACATACTTTACCGCCGACTGATACCTGTCCGTTTTTTATCAATTCCTTTGCACGCTCACGGCTGTGTCCGAGCAGAGCTACTTTACGGTCTATTCTCATATTCATTTACAGTTTTTACTATACTTTCGCAATCCAGTCCGAAGTTACGGAGAATGGAATCTGTATCTGCCTGTTTTACAAATTCGTATATATTCCTTATATGCATAACGGCACTGCTTCCCCGAATGAGAAGTTTTTCAGCCAGCAGTGCGGCAATACCGCTGCCCTCTTCAAAGAAATATATATTTTTATACCGCATTGCAATATCCGCAATTTCCTCATTAAGCGGCAAAATCCGCGTAAGTTTAAGCAAATCCGCGGAATTTCCGGAACCGTTCAGAATTTCAAATGCCTTTAAAGCGCCCGCATAGATCCTTCCGTATGTAATAATCAAAGTCTTGCCCGGCAGACCTTTTTTCAGCAAAAAGCCGGTATTTACTTCATATTCGGTATTCTCACACTTCCCGCGGGGATATCTCACCGCCGCAACACCGCTGTCCTCATACAGCGCGGCATTCAGGCACAGCCGCAATTCCTCATAACAGGACGGAGAATAAAGCGTAATACCGGGAATCGAAGAAAGCATAGACACATCAAACAGCCCATGATGGGTTTCACCGTCCTCACCGACTGTTCCGGCACGGTCGATACACAGTACTATATGGGTGCCGCAAATTGCCGCATCATGGATGATTTGGTCGTAACTTCTTTGCAGGAACGAGGAATACACGGCAAACACAGGCAATTTGCCCATACTTGCCAATCCGGCACAAAACGTAACCGCGTGCTGTTCCGCAATGCCGACATCAAAAAAACGCTCTTTATACCTTGCGGCAAACTCACTTAACCCGACAGAGTATTGCATTGCCGCCGTAACCGCACAGATATTTTTGTCAAGTTCCGCAAGACGAAGAAGTTCCTGCCCGAAGACACCGGAAAAACCGTCCGCACAAGACGACTCCCCAACGCCTAATTCCGCATCGAACTGCGGAACACCGTGATATTTACCCGGACTTTCCTCCGCTAACCGGTATCCTTTGCCTTTAACGGTGTTAACGTGTACGAACACCGGACATTTATAAGCTTTTGCGGTATTCAGGACTTTTTCAAGTTCGGCAGTATCGTGCCCGTCAACGGGTCCCAAGTAAACAAACCCGAAATTGTCGAACATATTATGATACAGCAAGGACTTAAACTTATCCTTAAAAAACTTAAGAGTCAAAACCGCCGGCATTCCAATCAGCGGTACTTTTGACAGCAGTCTTTCAAGCGCCATTTTTGCCCTTACGTATCCTTCCCTCGCGCGGATTTTTGACAGATGTTTGGACAAAGCACCGACATTCTTTGAGATTGACCTGTCATTATGGTTAAGTATAACAATTAAATTCAGTCCCTTTGAGGCATTGTTAAGTCCCTCATAAACCATTCCGCCCGTCATTGCACCGTCACCGATTACCGCAACGGCATAATTGCTGTCATTGCCGTCAATCCTCATAGCTTCGGCAAAACCGCACGCGGCGGAAACGGAATTGCTTGCGTGTCCGCTGATAAACGCGTCATGCACAGACTCAGACGGTCTTGTAAATCCCGACAGACCGCCCTCTTTGCGTATAGTATGGAACTGTTTATATCTGCCTGTCAGGATTTTGTGCGTATATGCCTGATGTCCGACATCCCAGATTATTTTGTCATAAGGCGAATTAAACACACGGTGTATTGCGGCGGTCAGTTCCACCGTTCCCAAATTGGAGGCAAGATGTCCGCCGTTACCCGAAACCGTATCTATTAACACTTTCCTTATTTCCGCACACAGATTTTCAAGTTCATGTTTGTTTAATTTCTTTAAATCTTCAGGAAAAGACATCTGCGGGAGTAAACTGCTATTCATAGACAGTGTTTCCTTTAAATCAAGATCACTTTAATGTCATTCACGTCCGTTAAGTCGGCTTCCGGAATTAAATTCCCCGTAATCAGTTTGCCGTTAAGGTACATTTCCTTTACTCCGGACTGGGAATGATTCGGATTTTCAACCGTTATATACAGCTTCCTGCCTCTGAATGTTTTTTCAATCTTAAAACCGTCCCATTCAGCCGGAATTGACGGATCAATTACAATTCCCTCAGAAACCGGACGCATACCGCAGATCCCTTCAACACAGCCCACCATTACCGTTGAAGCAGTACCGGTTAACCAATGGACATGGGAACGCCCCTCATACGGAGAACGTCTGCTTTCGGTAAACTGTCCGTGTGCATACGGTTCAATTACACGGATTTCGGCTTTCGCGTTCATTGCGGCGGGAGATGTTTCCATAAAATACTCAAAAGCTTTATTGCCGTCGCCAAGCAGTGCGCTTGAAAGAATTGCCCATCCCTGCGGCTGTGAGAATATACCGCCGTTTTCCTTCACATCAAGATTAAACACAGGCATTAACGCACCCTCGAAAAAACACTTGTCATACGGCGGGTCAAACAGTTTCAGTCCGTATGGAGTATTCAAAGCCTTATCCGCCGCCGCCATTGCCTGTCTGCCCCGCTCATCACGCGCAAACCCGGATATTACCGACCATGACTGCGGATTAAGCCAGATTTCCGCCTCAGCATCGCCCTTATTCCCGATTACTTTTCCTTTATCGGCGCCGCTGTTAATAAAGCCTCTTACAAACCACTGCCCGTTCCATGCCTTTTCAAGGGCTTCCGAAAGCTTAATTCTGAATTTCTCACAGTAACCCGCATAATCGGAATCGTCCTTTTCCGCCGCGTAATCACGGAGTATTCCCAATGCCATAAACAGCTGGAATGCCACAAAAACAGTTTCCCCGTCTTTGCCGAGCCTTAAACAGTCATTCCAGTCCGCATGGAGTCCCGCGGGCAATCCGTGAATGCCCAGATTCTTAGCGGAAAATTCTATCGCACGTTTCAAATGCTCATAAACCGTATCCTCCTGAGCGTTCGCATACGGTACAACCTCATCAAGGAAAGCCGTGTCCCCTGTTTCCCCTATATACTTTTCAACTGTCGGGAACAGCCACAGCGCGTCATCCGCACGGTACGACGGGTGTCCGGTAGCCTTTACATAGGAGTCATCGTCCGGCGTATCTTCATGCCCGGCATTATGCGTAAATTTCACAAGAGGCAGACCCGCCCCGCCTGTTACCTGTGCAGACAGCATAAACAGGAGCTTTTCCCTTGCAAGCTCAGGAGCAATATGTATAATGCCCTGTATGTCCTGAACGGTATCACGGTATCCGTACCCGTTGCGCAGTCCGCAGTAAATCAGTGACGCCGCCCTTGACCATGTAAACGTAACAAGACATTGGTATGCGTTCCATACACTGACCATATTGTTAAATTCCGCACTGGGTGTG
>JAISVP010000035.1 GCA_031271475.1 Oscillospiraceae bacterium
CAAGGAGAAAATCAAATGCTGTTTACCTCAGAATACTGAGGATTTCACTAAGATTGACGGCGGCAGGTCTGATATGCTTGACTTAGACAGATTCTCGGATATTACGCAGATGTATTCGATGTTCGCTCCTTGCAACTGTATTTTGGTAAGTAATCTTAATGCCGATAATTTATCGGCGGATGAACTTGAAAAACTTTTGGGAATTTTGGAAAGAGTTCCTGATGTTACTGCTGTGATTTTTAATATTACGTGTTTTTCAGTAAAAGATGAACGCGGCAGTATAACAGCTAAAAACAGAAAGCTGATAGACTTCATACGTAAAAACGGGACTGTCACTGAGGTGAAACCAAAAACTAAATCGGAACTTATAAAACTTATTGTCCGGCGTGTACAAAGTTTAGGTTCAGCAATTCAGCCGGGATGTGCAGGTATGATAGCCGAGTACTGCGGGTATGACGGACATTTGATTGACAATGAGGTTGACAGGCTTTGCGCGTATGCGAACGGTCAGGAAATCACGGTGCAGACGGTTGATATGCTGGTTCCAAAACAGCTTGAATTAAAAGTTTTTATGCTGTCAAATGCAATTTTAACGTCAAGGACTAAGGATGCACTGAATATTCTTGATGAACTTATAAGGCAGAATCAGGAACCGATTGCATTGCTTGCTGTTATCTCATCCGCGTTTATAGATGTTTACAGAGCAAAAGCGGCAATCGAAAGCGGCAGAGGTACGCAGGATGTTATAGATGATTTTGGATATAAAGGTAAGGAATTCGTTATTAAAAATGCCTTCGCAAGCTGTTCAAGGCTGTCGGCGGAAAAATTATACCGATGTATGGAATTGCTTAAAGAAACGGATTTAGCATTAAAGTCCTCATCTGGGGACGGAAAAATACTGCTTGAGAAAGCCGTAGTCGGTATGTCCGCTGACGGTTAAGGAGATGTGTTGATATAAGATGGAAAAATTAAAGATAAAGCAAGCGGTCATAGTGGAAGGGAAGTACGATAAAGTCAAGCTGGATTCCATAATTGACGGGGTAATTATTTGCACAAACGGTTACGGAGTTTTTACGGATACTGAAAAATCTGAGCTTATAAAGCTGTATGCTCAGAAAACAGGAATAATAGTAATGACAGATTCAGACGCGGCCGGAGTTCAAATACGTAATTATATAAAGGGAATCGTGCCGCCCTCACAAATTACAAATGCGTATATACCTGATGTTTTCGGGAAGGAATCACGCAAATCAATTCCGTCAAGTGAGGGGAAATTAGGCGTTGAGGGTATAGGCAGGCAGTTAATTATAAAAGCATTGGAAAATGCGGGTGTTACTGCTTGCGGCGACATAAAAAAAGATGTGATTGCGCATTTGGATTTTTATGAGTCCGGATTGATTGGCGGGCACAACTCGTCTGAACTGCGCAAAAGGCTGCAAAAGCATCTGGGTCTGCCGGAGCGTATGTCGTCATCGGCGCTGCTCGACACTGTAAATGTAATTCTTACTAAGGAACAGTTCTTACAGTTAACGCATGACCTTTTTGAAAACTGAGTGCAATTGCAAATAAAATCTTTAATTTTTCAGCAGACAGAACAGGGTGTTGCCCTGTTCTGTTTTTTAACGGCAATGAATATAATGGAATGGTTTAAATATTTTTGGAGGAAGAGAGAATGGACAATTCGTTTAATGATATGAAAAATAAATATAAAGAGGAGATGCTTAAAACTTACGCAAAATCAGGCAGTAAAGATGTGCCCGCTGCTCCGGTTCAAAGCCGTGAAGAATATATTAAACAGGAGTTTGAAGAAATTCCGCAAAAATTCACATCAGGAATTGAAGAATCAGAAGGCTTAATTATTCCGGAAACGGAGAAAACTCAAACGGCACCGCCATCCAATACGGGCAATACGGGAAACAGACCGAACGTCAATAACCAAACGGCACCGTCATCCAATACGGGAAATACAGGAAACAGACCCAACGTCAATAACCAAAATATACAGTCATATAATGCAGGCAATACAATGAATGATAAGATAGAAGGTCAGGGAAAATTAGTGGTAAGTGTAAAAACTGCAAAAGGATCAATACCTGTAAGCGGTGCGTTTGTGATTATCGGTCGTGATAACGGAACCGGACGCGAGGAAGTAATTTATACTTTGGAAACGGATCAGAACGGGTTGACTCCGCTGGTGAGTTTAGAAACACCTACATTAATACCCGGCTCTGAAACTGATAAAAGTTATGAGAAATACAATATAACAGTGTCAGCTGACGGATATTTTAGTATGCAATACATAGATGTACCGGTTTTTAGTAACATTAAAGCCATACAGAATGTCAGTTTAGTGGCAATGCCTACAGTAATGCCGCCCAACGCGGATACCACAATCGTATACAGTGAAAATCAGAGGTGATAAATTATGCATCCAGAACCTTTTGTTCCAGAAATCATAACCGTGCATTTGGGATATCCGTCTTCAGACGCAAAGAATGTTGACGTATATTTTCCGGATTATGTAAAAAATGTCGCATCGAGTGAAGTTTATCCGACTTGGCCGGAAGAGGCTATCGTAGCAAATGTCCATGCTATTGTCAGTCTTGCTCTTAACCGTATTTTCACTGAGTGGTACAGAAGTAAAGGGTATGATTTTGACATAACAAGTTCCACACAGTATGATATGCAATATGTAGACGGACGCAATATATTTCAAAACATATCAGATATTGTGGATAAGATATTCAATATATATGTAAGAAAAAAAGGTTCAGCAGAGCCGTATTTTACATCGTTTTGCGATGGACGCACCGTACAGTGCGATGGAATGTCACAATGGGGGACGGTGCCGCTTGCGGAACAGAACCTGTCTGCATTTGATATCCTAAAGAGGTACTATGGGGATAATATAGAATTGGTGCAGGCTCCTGTGGCTCCCGATGAGGAATCTTATCCCGGAACAGGTTTGGAATTGGGATCGTACGGACCGGACGTAACTCTGCTGCAGCTTAAACTTAACAGGATTAGCAATGCGTTTCCGGCAATACCGAAAATTCCTGAATTGGACGGTACATTTGACTTACCTGTAGAGAATGCGGTTAAGGCATTCCAGAAAGCATTCAATCTGGCGGAAACCGGAGTGGTGGACAGAAGTACTTGGTATAAGATTATGAATATTTACACAAGTGTGACGCATTTAGCGGAACTGTCCTCAGAGGGTCTGAATTTGTCGGAATTGCCTATGCCGTATTTTGACGTGCTTAAAGTGGGCGACAGTTCGGATACAGTCGGACGTTTGCAGTATTATTTATCGGTGATAGGCGCATATTATTCAGGTATTCAGCCATCCAAAGTAGATAATTATTTCGGAACTGTTACAGAGGAATCCGTAAAGTCTTTCCAAAAGATTTTCGGGGAACCGGAAACCGGTGAAGTTGATAAGGACTTGTGGTACGAGATAGAAAATGCGTATGAGGGAATTACGGAAGCGGTTCCGTTTAAACTTTCAGGATATATTCCGCTTTATCCGGGAATGGTATTGACGGAGGGAATGGAAAATAAGTATGTAAAACTTATTCAGCAGTATCTTACATTCATAAACAAAACATATCCTGATATTCCGGCTGTAAATGACACAGGATATTACGGGCCTATAACAAGGGACGCAGTCACGGCATTTCAGCGGCATTTTGGCATAACCCAGCGCGGAATGATCGGGCCGGTG
>JAISVP010000165.1 GCA_031271475.1 Oscillospiraceae bacterium
CTGTTTGCTGTCGGTGTGCATTGCTTTACTGCTCCGGCAGGGATTGCTCCGGGCGGCGTTACGGGCGTTTCAACTGTAATTAACCACCTAACAGGCGCTCCTATAGGGTTAATTTCTACTTTAATAAATATTCCCCTGCTCGTTATAGGGTTTGTTTTTCTGCCGGTTAAGTTAATGGTTAAGACTGTAATTTCCGTGGGCGTTTTTAATATTACAATGGATTACCTGTTTGTAAATATTCCCGTATACTCCGGGGAAACTATTCTTGCGTCACTCTTTGGCGGGGTACTCACAGGTGCGGCTCTGGGTATGGTTTATATGCGTGAGGCAACTACCGGGGGTGTTGACATAATAAACAAACTTATACACAAAAAATTCCCGTACATTAAGATGGGAATTATTACATTTATTCTTGACTTGGCGGTATCGGCTGCCGCGGTTATTGTATACGGGAATTTCGAGGCGGGTCTTTTTGCGGCAATAACAATTTACGCAAGCTCCAAAGTTATTGATATGTTTATTTACGGTTTAAGCGAGTCCAAAATGCTTTTAATTGTTTCGGATAAATGGGATGAAATATCCGCCGAGATAATAAATATGGGCAGGGGTGTGACGCTTTTAAACGGTGCAGGGGCTTATTCCGGCGGGGAAAAAAGAATCATATGCTGTGCCGCCGCTAAAAGCGAATACTTTAAAATCAAGAACATTGCTTCCGGGTTGGATAAAAAGTCGTTTATCATTGTTACCACTGCCGGCGAAGTATTCGGCGAGGGATTTTAAGCTTTGCTCCGGAATCCAAATACTTGCGGTTCCGGAGTGTTCGTTCACTCCGGTCAGGTCTTACGGGACTGCTGTTTACAGCAGTCCTTTATTTGCCATAACAGCCAAAGCCCAGTATAACATCCCGCCAAGTAAAATAAATGTAGCAATAATCAGTGCTTTTTTCAGTGCCTGCATAGTCCGCGCATACTTTATGCTTTCAATTGGGAACAGGGTCTTAAGATAGCTGTCCGCTTGCTGTGATATTAATTTAGTGGACGTACCGGCAATGTCCGGCCGGACATAAAGAACCGCTTTTTCAAAATACAAACTGTCCGGGTTATTTATTTCCACAATCTTTTTATTAACGCCTTTTAGCATACCGTTTCTCCTTCTAGTAGTTCCGACCCGGAACGGGCTGAACCCGTCCTAATCGGCGCACGCATTTGCGTGCGAGGTCCGGGCAAAGCCAAGACCGCAGCCGTCAGAAACGGCTGTAATATTCTACTAAAAAGGAGTATTGTCACATTTTACCCCTGTAATACAGGGCTGGCGGCAGTTTTAGCGGCATTTATAAAAGAAATGAACAGTTTTTCAGGTTTGTTCGGGCGGGACTTGAATTCCGGATGGAACTGTACGCCGATAAACCAAGGATGTTCCGGGATTTCAATAATTTCCACAAGACTGCCGTCAGGCGAAATGCCCGTGCAGACCATTCCGTGTTCCGCAAGGACTTTACGGTATTCATTGTTGAATTCAAAGCGGTGACGGTGGCGGTGCTCAATTAAATCTCTTCCGTAAATTTCATACGCACGCGAATCTTTTTCCAGTTTGCAAGGGCATAATCCCAGCCGCATAGTACCGCCTTTTGACGGAACGTCCCCGTTGATAATGATGACATTGTTTTGCCCGTTTTCATTAAATTCACGTGAATCCGCGTCTTTAATTCCGGCAACATTGCGTGCAAATTCAACGACTGCCATCTGCATACCCATGCCTATGCCCAGATACGGGACTTTGTTCTGTCTTGCATAACAGCTTGCCTTAATCATTCCGGCTGTGCCGCGTTCCCCGAATGCTCCCGGCACGCAAATTCCGTCGCATCCGCTTAATATTTCATCCGCGTTTGAAGATGAGAGTTCTTCGGCGTCTATCCATTTGATTTCAACATTGACGCCGTCTTCAATTCCGCCGTGCCGAAGGGCCTCCGCAAGGGATAAATACGCGTCCGGCAATGATACATATTTCCCTACAAGTCCTACGGTAACAGTTCCCTTGGCGGCTTTTTGCCTGTCGGTCATTTTAATCCAGTCCGATAAATCCGGCGTGCGGTTTTCAAGCGACAGATGGCGGCATACGCAATCCGCCAGCCCTTCGTTTTCCAGTAAAAGCGGTACTTCATACAGACTGCCGGCGGTAAGATTCTGTATTACGTCCTGTTTTCTTACATTGCAGAACAGACTGATTTTTTCACGCAAAGCCAGCGGAATTTCCGTTTCGCTCCGGCATACGATAACACCCGGCACAATGCCCTGTGAAAGCAGTTCTTTAACCGAGTGCTGTGTGGGTTTGGATTTCAACTCGTGAGAGCCGGTTATATACGGCATAAGAGTGACGTGGATACACATTGCGTTTTCTCGTCCGGCTTCAATTATTACCTGACGGATTGCCTCTAAAAACGGAGTGCTTTCAATATCTCCGACAGTTCCTCCGATTTCCGTTATAACAATATTCGTATCTGAGGTATGCGGGTTTTCGGAATGCTTTTCGCCCGAAGCGCCGACTTTGTAAATGCAGGCTTTGATTTCGTTTGTGATATGCGGAATTACCTGAACCGTACCGCCGCAGTAATCGCCGTTG
>JAISVP010000003.1 GCA_031271475.1 Oscillospiraceae bacterium
TTTTTTCAGTTTAATTCTTGCATTTTCTGTTGTGAAGTGCCAATTAACAGATTTAATTTCTGAGTTATACACAATTTCCCAAGCCAAAATTTCGGCATTCAAAAAATCAATATCCGGTAGGCGATGACATATTTATCAACAGCGTAATGTAGTTTATTAACTAGAAAAACACCATTCTTTGCGAGATGGTGTCTTTTTATTCTCAATCCATCACCGCCTCTGTCTGTATTTTTATTTATCGCAAAAATGGACAATGAAAATAATATTCACAATTTCTTTGTAATATTGTACAATGCCGCCTATGCTAATTTGTACAATTTTCACAGAGTTTTTTTGGTGCTCTTCATCCATATTTAACCGAGTTACGCAATATCCGTATTTCAAATGTCGATATATGTATATATTGGTCGAATTCATGGGATTTTCATGTGTTTTGCGTTATTTTTTAGACTTGACAAATAAGAACTAATCATGTATAATGTAAGATATGGGAAATAAAATACTATTCAAACTACTAAGGAATGGGGCGATTCCGATGGTTTATTTATATTGACGGTATCCGTCATACGATATACTGTCATTACAGAGCGTACTTTTCAAGCACGGAACATATATCGGTATAAGTGTCAGATGTTTATATCTGCACGTTATTTCCCTTAAGTTTTGAGATCGGCAGTTTGATCTTTGCCGCATTTGGCAAAGGTTCACAAAGCGGTGAAGTAGCGAACATTTCAACTGTTTCTGCTGAAGCCGCAACCTCGATAACAGATATAACGGAGTTGAAGAGTTATGTCTTAGGAGTGACTGCTGCGGAAACGGGTGCCTTGCACAGTGAGTATACTTCTCTTGAATTAGCGAAAACAAAAGAAGAGGTTTTGAGTCAAACGCAAACGGAATATCATGCAGACGCTTCCGAGCTTTAAGTTTTTCGATTATTTAATGTCGAGCGTGCAACTAATGGTGTAGCGCCTTTAAAATGGCATGATGAGCTTGCAAATGTGGCGAGATTGCATAGTATTGATATGGCAGAACGTGATTTTATCAGTCACACCTGTCCGTCAGACTTTGATTGCTATGACCGCATACTAAATGCAAGACTTCAGTTTGGAAAACAATGGGGTTCAAATGAAAACATCTGTGCGGGAGCTACAACTCCTGAAAATGCGGTGAAAGCTTGGATGGATTCAGCAGGGCATAGGAATGTTATTCTAAACCCAGACCATACTTATGTGAGCATAGGACGGCACGGCAATTTATGGACGGCAGATTTTACATTCATATTACGGGAGTAATTCCGTAAAAGATTTTCGGTGTTGAACACATTAATATCGGAATACCAATTGCAAAAACAAAATAAAATAATCAAAGAGGAGAAAAAATATGAAACGCAAATTTACCAAAATGATAGCTATGATGCTGTCACTCGTTTTCCTGCTCACGGCTGTGAGCTTCCCGTTAATGTTAAGTGCTGCCGGATTAACCGTCATTCATGACGGTTTGGGCGAAGTGTTCTACGATAATTGGAGTACATTTCCGGCTAAGGCAAACGGTAATATCGCATACTGCCTTGAATCGGCTAAAGCTAACAGGCAGGACGGTACTTATAGCGGACGTTATTTGGAAGCAAGTCAAAATGTACTGCTTTTCAAGAGTGCGTATTATCTTTATGGCGGTCCGGGATGGGAAGAATTTCAAGGGACTTTTTACAGTTACTTCCCGGATGCATCAAAAGCACCCGGATATACTCACGCCGTCCTCGCCTATATATGGAGCGGCGATACTTACGGATTGCGGACTGTATCCATCTTAAATGTTCAACAGCTGCTTCTTGATATAGACAGAATGCCTATGCCGTCCGCCGGATTTAGGGTGTTTGTTTATGGAGAAGGCAGTACGGTTTTCCAAGCTTATTTAGGCTGGGAGTACGCACCACCGGTATATGAGCCTATAGAACTTTTAAAAACATCAAACTACGGTACTGTAGAAGGATTTGATTTTCACATTACAAAATCTGACGGCACAGAAATTGGCGTTTTTACAAGTGGTAAAAGCGGCAGAGTCCATGTCCCTGACCTTGTTGCGGGACAGTACAAAATCGAAGAAATCAACCTTTCGGAAGATTACGTTAAGCCGGGTTCTGTTGAAATAACAGTTGTAGAGGGCGGAACAAATGCCTTTGAATTCTCCAATATTAAAAAAATGGGAATTATCCGAATTCAAAAGACTGATGCTAACCCAGCAATGGGCGGCTATTCTCTTGCCGGAGCGGTCTTTGACGTGAAAGATTCAGAAGGTAAAATTGTTGCCGAACTTACCACCAATGCTGACGGAAAAGCAGAAACAGGCGCTTTACCGTTGGGAACTTACACAATTAAAGAAAAAACTGCTCCAAAAGGATTTGTTCGCAACCAAAATACTTACACAGTCGTTCTTTCGGGAAATTTGGGTGAGTCAAATATTGTATACGCTCCAATTGTTACAATTGAAGAGCAACCGCAAGTCGGACGGATTAAAGTATTGAAATCAAATGCCAATCCAACATTGGGCGACTATGATTTGTCGGGTGCGTTGTTTGATATTATCGGCGACAGCGGGCTTGTCGAAACGATTAGAACCGACTCAAAGGGCGAAGCGCAAAGCGGTGATTTACGTTTAGGTGATTATACAGTTGTCGAAAAATCCGCACCTTACGGATATATTCTTAATTCTAAACAGTTTGAGATCTCTCTGTTTTACGGTGGACAGGAAACAGAAGTAGTTTATGAAACTGTTGGTGTTCCTGAAGAACCGCAGCCGGGAATTATTCGTGTTCAAAAAAACGATGCCAACCCTGCAATGAGTATCTATCCGCTTGACGGTGCGGTTTTTGAAGTTAAAGCAGCTGAAACCATTCGTCAATTAAACGGTGAAATCATTTACAGCAAAGATGAAACCGTTGATATTATCACCACGGATGCGTTAGGAAAGGCACAAACTAAAAAATTGCCTTTAGGCTCATATACCGTCCAAGAAATTACTTCACCTTACGGATATGCAATAAACGGAGAAATATTTGATGTCTTGTTAAGTTATGCAGGGCAAGAGGAAACTGTAACTTACGGCGATGCAGAAATTCCTAACGAACCCATAACCGGGAAAATAAGAATTGAGGATAAAACAGGCGAGGTACTGATCGGTTCTTCCGCAGAAACAGTTTCAGAGAAAAAGCTGTTCGGAAACGATAGTATAACATATGAACGCGTTGTACCGAAATATGGCGTGCGTGCTTTATCAGGAGCTGAATTTGAAGTCAGAGTTCGTGAAGAATTTAAAACAAATGACGGAAAAGTATGGCCGGCTGATATGGTGGTAGATACGCTTTTGACAGATTCAAACGGCGAAGCTGAATCAATTGAGCTTCCGATAGACCAAAAATACTACATCGTTGAAACTGTGACACCTTACGGTATGGTAGCCGATCCTACAGAACGCGATGTTAAGTTAGAACATGAAAGTCAGAACATTCCGGTTGTGATTGAGCGCGAAAGCATATTCAACAAACGGCAAAAAGTCGAACTCACTGTTGACAAGATTTTTGAACATATGTCAGACGATGAAAACCATAACTATAAGCCGTACGAGTATGTTGTGTTCGGGTTGTATGCGCGGAATGATATTTATGATTTTGACGGCAGCCTTGCTATCAGTAAAGATGCCCTCATAGAACGTGTCAGATTTGAACGTAACGGCGAACACGCAGAATTTAAAACCGATCTTCCCTTTGGCAAATACTACCTCAAAGAAATTGAATGGTCAAAATCATATCATCCAATTTCTGAGGAAAGCGAACTTGATTTTGAATGGACAGGTAACTTAGGAATAGCTCGCGAATATATTAACAAAACCTTTACCAACATTCCCGTTACACCTGGAAATTTAAGAATTGAGAAAAAAATCCCTAAAATATTTGAACATTCAACCGGTGCCGGGCCCGCAGACGCTGGATATAAAATGAGCGACCTCGGATTTACTAAAGGACAAACTTGGGAAGAATATACACCGATTAAAATTGGAGACATTAAAAACGGAACATTCAAAGCGGATATAATTGCTGAAAAAGAACGTTTTAAATGCGGGATTATGACTGCTGAATTTAATGAAGACGGTGATTTAACCATTAAATTTGAAACATTAAGCCACGCATATTTAGAACAGAGTGCGGCACTTGATGTAGTCAGCAATACGGGTGATTTTGTCGGTAAAGATTATGGTTCATTACCGTTCAAATCTGCAAACAAAAACTATGCAGGTGCGACCTCAGGTTCAATTACTGTTTCAGCAGAAGATTTGTCAGCGCGCGGTATCAATATCAACAACGGTAATCAAGAATTTTATGTATATTTAAGACTTGACAGAGTTGTTGGAGTTTATACTCACGAAGACAGGTCTTGGCTTGATGCAGAATTCGAATACGAGTTTATGGTTTTTGATTTGGAAGATTTTAAGGATTCAGCAAACAAATGGAAAGTTCCTTACAAAGACCAGAAAGCGGTTCAAAACGCAGTTAAAACTGATGTGAACGGTATTCTCGCAAACGGTATTTTCCCAATAGCGCATCCTTTCTGCAAAGCATGGGATTACGTTTTAGTTGATTTGCCGGTTGGAAAATATCTCGTTGCTGAAATTTTCAGAGATAAAAACGGAAATATCATTGATAATCCCGACTTCGTTACAGTTAACGGTTCTGTTGGCAACGTGTACACCATAAGTTTAGACAGAACAAATACTGTAGAGGTGGTAAACGAGTTCAACGAGTTATATGATGAAATTTACGGCGAAAAAACAACTCCCGAAGACCCTCCGACCGACCCGCCAATCACAACAACTCCCGAAGTTACAACTACACCGCCGCCTACAACCACAGAAGTGACTACAACAGTTGAGGAAACTACTACAGTGCCGCAAACTACAACCGTTGAGGAAACCACGACTGCACCGCAGACTGCAACAGCTGAGAAAACAACAACTGCTCCGCAGGAAACTGCAAGTGAACCTCCGGCAACTACTGAAAAAGAACCGGAAGACGAATTCATAGATATTGTTAATGATTATGTTCTTTTTTCTATGAACACCGAAAACAGTATAAACGGCATTTCGGCGAGCGGATGGAAATTCACTGTAAACGGCAATACTCATTCTAATACAAACTTTGCGGCAATGAACATCGGAGAATTAACAGTCACAGGGTTGTGCAACACAGTAGGATCTGCAGATTTCGGCTTTTGGCATAATGTTCAAAGTCAAATTGTTGATACAATCGAACTCCCTTATTTGTTATCAAGGATTCGCGACCGTTTAGCAGGTAATCAGATCAATCCAATTGGCGGACAGGTAG
>JAISVP010000067.1 GCA_031271475.1 Oscillospiraceae bacterium
AAACGCGGTTTCCTGTCCTCTTGCGTTCCTGGAATTTTCAAGCAGTCCGGATGCGCCATAAGTGTAAGTTCTTGCTTTGCCCAGCGGGTTTGCCGTTCTCATCGTATGAATATTTTGTCGTATTTCCGCTGCCGTCCGTTTCGGATAAAATATTTCCAGTTTCATCGTATGTGTACGATACCACATTGCCGTTCGGATCGGGATTTGAAGACACGTGCCCCATCGGATCGGAATTGAAAACCGTTTTATTGCCGTTGCGGTCAGTTCCGACAGCCGTAAGATTTCCGCTCCCGTCTTCGGAATATTCGTAATATGTGACGTTTTTGTCAATGTCATACTGCTTAACGACTCGGCCGTTTTCATCATAAAAATTCTCGACAAACGGATTTTCTTCGCCGACCGCCTGTTCCGTCAGGATCCGGCCTTTGTCATCGTAAGTGTATACGGCTGTTTCGCCCATAACATCGGTGATTGAAGTCAGTAAACCGTTCTCGTAGGTAAGGGTTGCCGTCCTGCCTTTCCCGTCCGTAACCGATGTCAGAAGTCCGGATCCGCTGTAGTTCAGAACAAGGCTGGCACCGGTGATTTCGTCCGTAATAACCGCAGAATTTCCGATATAATCAACGCTTACCGTCTTGCCGTTTTTGTCAATAATTTTTATGAGTTTGCCGTCTTTGTCAAACACTTTTTCGCCGCTGTTTTGGGTTGCGAGGGTGTATGTGCCGTCCTCATTCCGGCGTAAACTGTACTTTTTAATGCTCGAAGTAACCGGAACATAATTTCTTACGCCGGCATCATCTGTTTGCTGCAGGACAATATTTCCGTTCTCATCAATATAGCCCGTTACTTCGCCGTTAGCCGTTTCCTCGTCAATGAACGAGGTGTAATTCGTTTCGTTCCAGTGAACGTCTATGCTGTTATCTTTTATATCAAGGCGCGTTTCATAAGCGTGACTCCAACCGTAGCCCGCCTGACCTTTATTTCCGCTTTCCAGAGAATTGTAATTCAACCCGAACGATAACGGTGAATCGCCGTTTACTGTCATTGCCGTGATGCTGTCAATAAACGCTCCCGTAGTCATATCAACGGGGTCGCCGAACTGATCCTCTACCAAAACCTGTTTTACGTTGTATTTGGTAATATGGCTCGGAATCGGAACTACATGCACTTTAATTGCGGTGTTTTCGGTAAGTTCCATTACTAACCAGTCAACTAATTTGTAGTAGATTTCATCCGGATCACCTTTGCCTCTGAACTTCGTTTTGTAAGTACCGAGCAGTTCGTCACCCGGTGCGAATATACCTACCTGGACTGACTGTCCGCCTGACATTACGGGAATTTTCGGTAACCGATTCAAGTCCGGAATTATATAGGATGCCTCTTTATTGCTTATTTTGTGCTTATTTCCTTCAATATCGGTAACGACAATTTCTTCCTCTTTTCCGACATTTATATAATCTCCGAATGTGGTTGTAAGATTATAGAAAGTTTTACTTCCCTCGTTCACAACCTTGTACTGAACGTAGTATTCTTTCCCGATATAAGCCGAATCTTCGGGATAAACATAGATATTTATTCCTTCGCCGATTTCACCGACAATGAAAGATTCTTCCATTTTGAATGTTGCTTTCACCGGAGCATCAAACGGCATTAAATTACCCGAAAATTCCGCTTCTAAATTATATCTTCCCGGCTTGTCGCCGCTTACAACCCAAGATGCGGTTTTTCTTTGCTGTCCTGCAATATCATCCATACTTTGCTTCGGCTTGTTCGAATTTGTGGTTAAGAACGCAAGTGAAAGTTCTGACGGAAGTTTAAGATTCGCTGCAGAATCTTCTATCACAAATTCCGGACTTGCATTGTTAATTACGCCCAATTCCACTGCGAACATATCTTTCATGAATGAAATACTCTCGCTGACAGTCAAATATGCAAGTGCGGGCTCGACTTCCTCGTCTAAAACTATAGGCTGTATTGCGATTGGAGCACCTCCGGGACCCGATGTTTTCCCACCGTCTGCGCCTCCGCCTCCGCCGTCTTCATCGTCTTCGCCGATATTTCCGAGTTCCTTAATACTCAAAATCTTGCCGTCACTTGATCTGACAACATACTCAATATATGTTGGAATCGGTGTTGCCTCAAACGTAAACAGAACCTGAAAACGGTAGGTATGAAAATTTATTGGGCTGTTAAAATCAACGCCGGCTTCAACCATTTCCTCTAAAGTCATTCGGTGGACGCTCAGATCACCTGTTACAAGCTCGCCTCTTTCTAAAACAATACGGGTCATAGCGTTGCTTTCGCCGTATGAGTTAATATTTACCGCTGTTTTAGCAGGCAAGTAGCCGTTCTTGTATGCCGCAATCTGATATGATCCGATTGCTCCGGTAATGTTTACCACGCCATTTTCGTCCGCCATCAATGCTCTTTCGGTTTCATTTTCGGGTTCATACATATAGACATAGGCGTAAGGAAGAGGACTTCCGTTAATATCCGTTATCTGCACCGGAACATTCCCGTATAATAATTTGTCCAAAACTGACACGGAAACACTCGATTCCGAAACATTTCCGGCTGCGTCTTTTACGGTAAGGACGACATCATAAATTCCGGGATTTATAAAATCATAATTGATCCTTGGACCGGAGAATGTTATCCCGTTCCCGAAATCCCAAAGCCAGTCAACAATTCTTACATTATCTATACATGCCGTTGCGTCAAAGACAATTTCCATACCGGAAATTCCGAGAATTTCTTTGGCAATATTTATCTGCGGCGCGTCATCGTCAATATCAAGAGGCGAACCGATTTCAATGCTGCTTGACGAGAAATTACCGTATTTATCGTAAACCTGAATTTTGTACTCGTAATATTCCAGAGGAGAAACTGCTGCGTCCGTGTATTCAAGTTCCTGCGTATCGCCCAAAGAACGGAACCGTGCGTCCGTCATGGATTTTTTGTACAGACGGTAAAATGCGAAATCATCGGATTCTACGGCTGTCCACGTAAGTTTCATCTTCCTGTTTTCGGGCGTGACAGTAAGAACCGTCGAGTCAGGTGCGGATTTATTCAGAATATATTCGGCAGTAAAAGAATCGCTTACATTTCCTGTTACGTCTTTGGCAACCGCTTTAAGTGTATAATTTGTTTCTTCAAGGTCGTCCGTGTTCCAAGTAAAATCCGCAGACTGATAATTGGAATTCAAGTCGAACGTTCCGATTTCCTGCCATATATCATCGGAATCTGTTTTTTTGTACTCAACAGAAACCGATGACAGTCTGTTGTTGTCGACTGCGACTACGCTGAGTTTCGGATTGGCGGCAAGGTGCGATCCGGAAGCGATAGTGAATCCTAAAACCTTCGGATTTTCCGTATCCGGAAGTATCTGTGCTATTGCCTCATTTGAGAATTCGCTTCTATTGCCTGCCATGTCGAAAGCGATTACTTTATATGTGTAAACCGCTCCGAATTTGGCGGAAATATCATAGAAATCCTTCGTTCTGCAATCCGCAATTTTTGAATATTGAGTTTTTCCGTCTTCTGCTCTGTAAATTTCAAAACGTGTGACATCGGAATCGGTTACCGTCCATGTAAGATGAGCGTTTCCGCTGTTTCCGGCAGCTGTCAGATCGGAAATTTTAGCAGGCGGCGTGCGGTCGATTTTGTAGTTACTGACACAGGGTTCGCTTGAAAGACCTGCTTTATCGTACAGCACGGCCTCAATAAATATTTCGCCTTCCGGCATTTTTGATACGTCAAACGAGTACGTTAATGTTTTGGAAGATAACGGTACTTCCGTGGTTACGGCTGCTAAATCTGTCCAGTTTTTATCATCTCCCTGATCGTAAGAATACCTTAATATCAATTTCTGGACCGCAATGTTGTCGACACCCTCAACTGAAATGTACATACTTGAGTTAAATGCCGAGGCGGCGGGATAAAACGACCTGATTGCAGGCGCGGTTGTATCACTTTCTGTCGTCAGCCTTACTGTATCGGATGCCACTCCCCTATTGTCAAGGTCGTCATAAGCCACAACTCTGAACGTATATTCCGTATCAGGCTGTAATCTTTGTACATGCATTCCCAAAGTTTTGTCTGTTCTTCCGGCTTCAATAAAAGTTCCGTCGGCTGACTGCCGCTCAACTTTGAAATAACTGAAATCCGCGTCTTTACGGTGTTTTCAGCGTTAAATTCAGATGCCGCCGCAGTTTTCCCCGCACCTCTGACCGCAACGGTCTGCGGTGTGATAACTTCGCTGTTTGTAATCGAAATATCTTTTTCCGTGTAAATAATTATTGAACCGTTTTCGTTAATAACTGTCGCGCCGTCGGTATTAAATCCGGTATCGCCCGTCCCTAAAAGCAGCTGACCGCCCGGGGTGTAAATGCATTCAAGGGACGGAAAATTGCCCGCCAAATTCAGATTGCCCCAAGCGGTTTTGTATATATATTTTAAATTCGGATAGCTGCCGATTAATTGCGTGCCTCCGTTGTTTTCAATTTTTAATTCTTCAAGATTTGCGTACTCGCCGTTTAATGTGATATTGCCTCCGGCCGCGGTGATTTTTTTCGCGCCAAGCGCCGATTCCGGATTAACGCTTTCGCTGCCGTACCCGCACTGAACCGCAGTTGCTCCGGATTGGCATGCCGAAAATACAGGATTGTTTTTCTTCAGTTCATTTATCCGTTCCGGCACGTGATTCTGATTGAAATTGTCCTGAAATACAGCGCCGGGAAGTTGTCCGGAATTGCTCCAGTTCCCGGAAACGCTTTGCTCAGCAACTGGAATGAAATTGGAATTGTCCCCAAGTTTCAGCAAATCCGTCTTGCCGTTTGAGTCGGGTTCAATTACTAAATCAGAGTCAAATACAGGCAGAATGGATGCCAATTTTGCTTGGTTTCCATAAACATTGGCTAAAAAATCCGCACCGAATGCTCCGATTTTCCCTTTGCCCTCGGTGATTTCCTCTGCCGGCGGTTTTCTCATTGCGCTTATGTCGATATTTATATCGGTATCCGAAATATACGGCCCTTCAAAGTACAGGCTGCTGCTGACGTAGTCGCCTTTGATGACATTTATATTGTCAAGCTCGTTTGCGTCCGCTAACAGATTTTCAAAAATGTCAGGCAATTCCATTTGCTCCGCATTCTCAATTTTCTTGCCTATTGAAACAGAATCCGCGTTTTCAAAAACATTGCCTGCGGACATAGCAATCCCCGAAACAGCTATATTTTTCCCGTCTAAGCTTACACTCCCGTTTGAGCGGATATTGCCGTTAATATTTAATTCTGTCTCGCCGGATATCCGGGTTGTGATCTCATTTTCTCCCGAAGAAAACAGCGTATAATCCCACGGATTACCGCTCGGTATGTACTGAACATAACTTATCGCCGCAAATGTCGCCGATGTCAGCACAGTCAATGACAACGCTCCCGCCGCTATTTTTACACCGGTCTTTTTTAGAATTCCCATTTCTGAAATTCCTCCTTGTTTTTATGTCTTCCGCTCGTCCGTGCGGTTCTGTAGAATTGTTTGTTATATTTTTAAGTAACCACGGCAAACACCTCCTGCTTACATAATTTAAAAAAATTTATTTTTCGACGTAATCCGACTTTTGATGAACAACAGTTATTTTCAACTTTCTACTGGACGCTCTGAGTTGTTTTAAGTACTTTAAATTTAGGGCATACTAAATTAAAGCATCATCCGCATATATTCTATGTATAATTATATCATAATCACAGATTATTTGTCGATAGTTTTTATAAAAAATTTAATCGAATTATTAACAAACGAAAGGTACAAGATAATCATGGAAATTAAAGAACGCGTAAAAAAAATCAGACAAGCCCTCGATCTAAGCCAAAAACAGTTTGCAGAACGCACACAATAATCTCAAATCGCTGTTCCAGCATATAAAAATCTCTTTGCTACCCAAGTATATTACTTTTGTAAAGACAATATGCAAATTATTCCACGCCGTCAATTAACCAATTCCATGAAACTTCAAGTGCATTCTTGATTTTGTGTAATATCTCAACGGACATTTTCTTTTGTCCTGTTTCAATATCAAATAAAAAGCGTGAACTAACTCCGGATTTCATAGCGAGCTTTTCCCGAGTCCATTCAATTTCAACACGCCTTTCCATTATACGTTTTCCAATGCCTTTATAAAATTCATTTTTCATATCCCATAAATACTGCACTTTCGATATAAATTAACACTTTCACAATGATTATATCATATTTTTAATTGGTTGTCTACGCTCAACTGTTCATATTTGGGGATTTTTTTAGATTTTTTTGTGTTCTGTCAGTCCTCACATAAATACAAGGCTCTGTAAGTTCAAACTTCTGCAAAAAATCCTCTGTAAGCTCTTCTTTCAAAACTTACAGAGGATTTTTTATTTTATCAGATCATTCTCTTCCAGAACATTCAGAGCGTCCTCAACACCTTTTTTATACAAAGCGTCCAGTTCGTAAGCGTCATGTGCAAACGCCGCATCGGAATATTTTTCAAAAAGTATATCTGTTTCTGTGCCGGCAATTCTTCTTTTCAGATCCATACTTGCGTCAGTACGTTTATTGTTGAGCCGCTTGTATTCTTCGTCATTACTGAGCATTTCATTCAGAATTTCATCTCTTCTCGTTTGGTACATTTTCTCAAACTGTTTTTCCAGTGCCGGATGCTTTTTGAATATTTTCATACTGATCTCCGTTTCATTTTGTTTTGGTTCCCTAAAATCAGTATGGGTGTTTTAAGATAAAAATAAACATGCAAATTCCTTAAATCCGTCCGCAATTGCTTTTATAACCTCTCCCGCTGTTATTTAGCACTTTTCCAAACTTTTGACTTAGGAATTGTTACTAAAAAACTTGACAATTAAGAATATAAGTGATATAGTAAAAGGGAGTAAACTGCAGTATGTTCAGAATGAGCAGGACTAAAAACCCATGTGCGACTTCCCTAATTTTCCAATTACAGTAAATGGGGGGCTAAATAGGGTTCAAACCCATACTCCGTTGCCGGAAGCGAATTTTAAGTCCGCAGCATCTGCCACGTTCCGCCATTCGCCCGTAAATGTATTTTATCACAAATTCCGGTAATGACGTATAGTGTGTTTGTCAAGATAAAAATGTAGCAAATTTAAAGATATTTTTGTAGCACAAAAATTTGAAAGTATGGTTTATTGTAGTATTAGAGAAGTCATCATCTTGATTTAAGACATTGAAACAGTTTGCAGCAATTGCCCATATTTTATTTTTTTCCTTTCTGTTTAATAAGAGCGAACTGCAGCTGCCGAGACTCTCGTCCGGTAAAGTCGAGGAGGTGCGAGTGATGAATCACGCGGTCGAGAAGGGCGGCTGTAATTTTGGTATCGGCAAAAATGTCGTTTGGGCGGGCGAATTCAAGATTGGTAGTGATAATCATTGATTTTTGTTCGTAACACATTGACACAACCTGAAACAGCAGTTTAGAACCGTTGGAATCAATAGGAACATACCTCCACTCGTCGCAAATTAGTAAATTCAGTCTGTCAAACTGCTTTATAAATTTTGAGAGATAAGAGCCTCCCCAAAACATATTTCTTCAGCCACATCTCCGAGAAGAATATCGACAGCTATTTTTGCGCTACTCCCCTGCCCGATCCGTTTTTTCTTTGTATGTACCACAGTATCAGTCACCCTCAGCATCCGTAATAGCTTTCGTGGCATGAACCGTTCCGTGGGGATGATGAGGCGGTGCGTAAACTGAATAAAGCGTCATAGGCTTGTCACCGGAATTTTCCACATTATGCCATGTTCCGGCAGGCACAAAAATTGCGGAACCGTTACATACCGGCTGCTTTACCGTCAGGTTATTCTTGGCTTTGCCCATCTGAACAATTCCCTGCCCGCTCTCAATT
>JAISVP010000089.1 GCA_031271475.1 Oscillospiraceae bacterium
ATCTACAGGAATAGGCATAGAAGATCTTGTTTCCATAGGGACAATAGGTCTTATTAAAGCTGTAAATACATTCTGTCCGGGAAAGAATATAAAACTTGCTACATATGCATCAAGGTGTATTGAAAATGAGATATTGATGTTTTTAAGAAAATCATCCCAGTACCGTAATGAAATATCTATTGACGAACCGCTTAATGTAGACTGGGATGGCAATGAACTGCTTTTATCCGATATACTCGGAACAAGTGAAGATGTTGTAAATAAGGGAATAGAAACGGAAGCCGAGAAAACCATGCTGATGGATGCGGTAAATGCCTTAAGCAGACGTGAACGTACAATAATGGAAATGCGATTTGGGCTTAGCGGCGGAAAAGAGAAAACCCAAAAGGAAGTGGCGGATATACTTGGCATTTCACAGTCCTACATATCAAGATTGGAAAAGAAAATTATAAAAAAATTACGCAGAGATTTGGAGAAAATAACATAAAAATTCAATTTGCAAAAGGTTTGTTTCCAGATACTGAACTGCAAACGGGGTCTTGCGTTTAATATTCTCCGTCTGTTTCGGCTGTCAGCCGCACGCCTGACGGGAAACAGGGGGACTTCGGGCAAATAAACTTACGGGCGGCTTTGCCGTGAAATGAGGGAGTTTATTTGCGGATAAATACTTAAAACACGGTTATAGTAATTTCGGCCCCGAACGGGCTAAGCTAAGTCCAGACCATAATCGTTAGAAACGGTTGTATCAAAGATTGTTTTAAGAAAAATTCAGAAAAAAGGGTTGACAATATCTTGGGAACAGTGTATAATGCTGTTATGGTTAACCTATATAAAAGTATTGGCAAGCTAAAGGGTGTCGGAGTTAAAAGAAAACAGTTGTATGAAAAACTCGGGATTTTAACTGCGTACGATCTGATTTGCCATTTTCCGCGTTCATATCTGGATTTCAGCAAGACCGTTCCTGTTCACAGTGCCGAACCCGAAAGTGTTTGTGTAATAAAAGGCCGCGTGACGGAAAAATTCATGCCGTATGCCGCTAAATCGGGACGCAAGGTATTTACTGCCTCTGCATATGACGGAACAGATGGGTTTATTGTAACATTCTTTAACAACCCGTATGCTTTCGACAGCCTTTTGATCGGAACGGAATATTATTTTTACGGTAAGATTTCTTCTTTTAATAACAGTCCGCAAATCGTTTCGCCGCAAATTATGCCATGTGGCAGCGATGAATTGCTGCGTGCTGTATATCCCCTGACCGAGGGACTGACAAACGCAATGATTCAGACAAATGTCAGGGATGTACTTGCAATGCCGGAACTTGCAGATGTTGAATTTTTACCGTATGAATTCATAGATAAGTACGGGCTTCTGCCGTTGGCGGATGCCCTTAGGTCTGTACATTTCCCAAAACTTGCGGCGAGTTCAGCCTTGCAGACACCAAAGGAATCCGAAACGGTGCGGAAAAATGAAATGCGTGCGCCGATGACATTATCGGAATTCTCAGACATTAACATGGGAGGTGATGACACTTCAGCCGCACAGCAAGCTGTGAAACCTGCAAGGTACAGACTCGCATTTGATGAACTGCTGGTTTTTCAGTTGGGATTACTGATGCTTAAGCAAAGAAATCAGCAACAGACAGCATATGCTATGACAGAACAGGGGATTGAGAAATATGTAAATTCCCTGCCGTTTACGCTGACACAGGCACAGGAGCGTGCGATTCGTGAAATTTATTCAGCTATGGGACAGAATGTACCGATGAACAGATTGCTGCAGGGAGATGTCGGCAGCGGTAAAACAGCAGTCGCGGCAGCGGCATGTTATCTTGCGTTCCTTAACGGTTCACAAAGTGCACTGATGGCACCGACGGAGATTTTGGCAGCACAGCATTATGAAACATTATGCAGCTTTTTAGAACCGCTTGGTATGACGGTTGCGTATCTTTCAGGTTCTCTTACACCTAAACAGAAAACTCTTGTACGTGAGGAAATACTCTATGGAAAGGCTGATTTTGTTATAGGCACCCATGCTCTGTTTCAAAAAGATACAGTTTTTAGAAATCTGTCGCTGGTAATAACTGATGAACAGCACAGATTCGGTGTCGGACAGCGTGCGATGCTTGCATCTAAGGGGAACAGTCCGCATAAATTGGTAATGTCCGCAACACCGATTCCGCGGACGTTAGGACTGATTATTTATGGGGAACTGGATATTTCCGTGCTTGATGAATTGCCTAAAGGACGTCGGAAAGTTGAAACTTACGGCATTTCCGCAAGAAGCCGCGGGCGTGTGTACGCTTTCATAAGACAGCAGTTATCCGCAGGATACGGGGCATACATAGTGTGTCCGGCGATTGATGCAGCCGATTTCGGAATGGAATCTGTGAGTGTGTATGCGAAACGAATTGAAAAAGAGGCGTTTAAGGGATTTAATGTTGGTGTATTGCATGGGAAAATGTCTGGTGCCGATAAAGATGAGGCAATGCGTCGGTTTCGTGATAAAGAGATAAATGTTTTGGTCGCAACCACGGTGATTGAAGTTGGGATTGATATATCCCATGCAACGGTTATGATGATAGAAAATGCTGAGCGTTTCGGATTTTCTCAATTACATCAGCTGCGCGGACGCATAGGACGCGGCGCTCAGCAGGGGTACTGCATACTGGTAACGGAATGTTTTAATGACGATATACGTGAAAAATTCAGTATAATGGTGGAAACGTCAGACGGATTCAAGATAGCAGAAGAAGACTTGCGGTTAAGGGGAGCGGGAGAATTTTTCGGAAAGAAGCAGCACGGACTGCCCGGCTTTAAGATAGCGGATATATCATCGGATTTGGCTTTAGTCAATTTAACGCGTACGGCGGCGGAAGAGCTTATTGAAAGTGATCCGTTCCTGACTGAAGAGAAACATTCTGCATTAAGGGGCAAGGTTTTGGAGCTGTTTGAAAACGGATGGGATGGGAAGTGATAATGGACGGATCAAATGAGAAACTCGGTATAAAAGTGTCGGTTAAAACAGATAAGACGAGGAGTAATAATGGACAAATCAAATGAAAAACTTACAATAAAAGTATCGGTTAATACGATTGCCGTTAATGTGATTCTTTCGATTTTTAAGCTTTTATCCGGAGTTTTAGGACACTCTGCTGCAATGATTTCGGACTCTGTACATTCACTTTCAGATGTGCTCAGTACGGTTATAGTTATTGCTGGAGTAAAACTTGCAGCAAAGAAGTCCGATAAAGACCATCCTTACGGACATGAACGGTTTGAATGTGTTGCGGCTATTTTGCTTGCGGTATCGCTTGCCGGGGTAGGATTGCTTATAGGTTGGGACGGCATACGTAAGATAATCGAAGGAAATTTCCGGCAAACGGAAGATACAAATATTCTTGTGCTTCCGCTTATTGCGGCAGTTGTATCGATTGCGGTAAAAGAGGCGATGTACTGGTATACCCGTGCGGCAGCAAAAAAAACAGACTCAGGGGCGTTAATGGCGGATGCATGGCATCACCGTTCGGATGCGCTGTCATCTGTCGGGAGTTTTGCGGGCATTCTTGGTGCAAAGTTAGGATTCCTCATACTTGACTCAGTAGCTTCGCTTATAATTGCGGTGTTTATAGTAAAAGTTGCATATGAAATATTTATGGATGCAATAGGCAAGATGACCGATAGGGCTTGCAGTGATGAACAAGAGAATGAAATACGTAATAAAATACTGGAAAACAAGGCTATTTTAGGGATAGATTTACTTAATACACGTCTTTTTGGGAATAAAATCTATATTGACTTGGAAATAAAAATGGACGGAGGTATTTTGCTCTCGGA
>JAISVP010000027.1 GCA_031271475.1 Oscillospiraceae bacterium
CATTTTATTGCATGGGATTAACGTCCGTGTCATGTCTGCCTGTCTGAATAGCTGATGCGGTTCAAATACAGTCCATGAGCCGGAGCCGTTCTGCCTGCTTTGGTTCTGTCTTTTGCCGCTATAATAAGGGGTATGTCTGAAGGACTGAACTGCCCTTCATTAACACCAAGTAATGTTCCAACCATTATCCTAATCATATTATACAGGAAACCGTCCGCTTTTACAAGTAGTTTTATGCGATCTCCATTAACTTCAACATAAAATTCACATATTGTTCTTACGGTGACAATTTTTTGTGAATTCGCACCGCAAAAACTCTTAAAATCGTGAGTTCCTGTAAAATGATACGCGGCTTCACGCACAAGTTCTGCATTAAACTTCCTCCTGTAATGCAACATTAAATCCTGTGCAAACGGATTGTGCGATTCACTGTTATGAATTAAATACACATACTCTTTCGCTGTACAGGAATATCTTGCATGGAATGAAGACGGTGCTTCCTCACATGAAAGTATTGAAATATCTTTTGGTAATTCACCGTTAACTCCCCTGACAAAATTTCGGGTTGCGATAGAACTGTTTGTATATACAGAAAAACAGTATCTGTTGGCGTGTACGCCCGCATCTGTCCGTGAACATCCAAATATTTCAGATTTCTCATTGAGAACTTTTCCTACGCACCGTTCTACTGTTTCCTGTACGGTAACCGCATTGTTCTGCCGCTGAAATCCATGATAATCAGTTCCCCTGTATGACATAAACACTTTAAAGTTTCTCACAAGTCCTCCCCTTAGCTGTACGGCTTTTATCCATATACAGTAATTTCGATCGAGAACATGCTAAGCGAAGTTCTCATCGGCGCACGCATTTGCGTGCGAGGTCTGGGCAAATCCCAGACCATAGTCGTTAGAAACGGCTATAAATCTGTTTAATACTGTAAACAAGCTTCACAGCAATTGCAAATTGCCGATTATAATAACTGCTGCAAAAAACAAAACTGTCACAGTCAGCGCCGCATAATCCTTAACCCCTGACTTTATTTGTCTCAGCCGGGTTCGGCCTTCGCCTCCTGTATACCCCCTGCAAGTCATTGCCAGCGCAAGTTCCTCCGCACGCATGAACGCCGATACAAACAGCGGGATTAAAACAGGCGTCAGTGATTTAACCCTCTTCAACAGATTTCCGCTTTCAAAATCCGCACCCCTTGCCTTTTGTGCAGACATAATCTTGTCTGTTTCCTGTAACAGCGGCGGTATAAATCTTAAAGCTATTGTCATCATTAATGCAAATTCATGTACGGGAAGTTTCAACTTTTTAAGAGGAGAAAACAGCCGCTCTATTGCATCTGTCAATACTATCGGAGATGTCGTATATGTCAGAAGCGAGGTTCCGAGAATTAAAAATAAAATCCTAAGCACCATGAAAACAGTAACATCCACGCCCTCCTGCGTAATCTCTATAAAATACCAATTTAGCCAAACTTCTCCGCCCTTTATGAAAAACAAATCGAAAACAGCGGTAAACAAAACAAGAGGCAGCAGCGGTTTAAAACTTTTAAACATTATTCTTGGACTGATCCCCGACATTCCAAATGCCGTCATTGCGAAAATTCCGCCCAATGCCAATCCTAAAATGTCTTTCGCAGCAAACAGCATACCCATAAATACCGCCGTAATAATAAGTTTAAATCTTGGGTCAATTCTGTGTACAACACTGTTACCGGGCAAATACTGTCCAAGTGTTATGTCTTTAAGCATAAATTCTCCGTCTGTTAGTTTTCATTGAATGTCAGCACATTCTGCACTGTATCATAACAGACTGCCTCACTTTCGTTCATGACTAAAACCTTTGTTGCATACTTTGCTATATCCTCCATACTGTGTGATACTATCACGACAGTTGCGTCCTTTTTTTGCTGATAGGTTTGTATTAGAGAAAATATCTTATTCTTTCCTTCTGGGTCAAGTCCTGCGGCAGGTTCATCCAACACCAGAATTTCAGGATGCATCGCCAATACCCCCGCAATTGCTGTCCTTCTTCTCTGTCCTCCCGATATTTCAAACGGCGATTTTTTTAAAATCTGCTCACTTAGCCCTACCATAGCCGCTGTTTCCCGGACTCTTTTATCTATCTCATCTTCACTTAACCCCATATTCTTCGGACCGAAAGCTATAGCTTTATATACAGTTTCCTCAAATATCTGATGCTCCGGGTACTGAAAAACAAGTCCCGCTTTAAATCTTATACTGCGGATTTTCTTCTTATCTGCCCATATATCCTCACCGTCAATATAAACTTTTCCGGCGGCAGGCTTTAACAAACCGTTAAAATGCTGTATTAGTGTGGACTTTCCCGAACCGCTGTGACCTATCACACCAACTGTTTCACCTGCTTTTATTCCAATGTTAATATCTTTAATCGCCGTCTTTTCAAAAGGAGTTTTTGCCCCGTAAGTATATGTTAAATTTTCGGTTTTTACTGCCCATTCAGGATTGCCTGCTTCTTTTGCATATGCCAACTCTGTAACTGTCTGACGGTTTAAGTTGCTTTTAAGAACAAACCGCACATCCCGAGGAAGTTCCAAACCTGCCGATTTTATAGATTCTTCCTGTGAAAAAACCTCATCGGGCGTGCCGTCAAGCAAAACACAGCCCTCATCAAAAACAATAACTCTGTCAGCGTCTGCCGCCTCATTCATATAGTGTGTTATATGGAGTACTGTAACACCGTACTGTTCAATTAATTTATACAAAGTTTGAAGAACTTCCTGCCGTCCGACCGGATCAAGCATTGCCGTAGCTTCGTCCAGTATGATACATTCAGGACGCATGGCAATAATTCCGGCAATTGCCACACGTTGCTTCTGTCCGCCGGAAAGCTGATGAGGTGCATGAAACCGATGTTCATACAGTCCGACCGTATTCAAAGCGTCATCCACCCGCTTACGCATTTCCTTAGGTTCCACGCCCATATTTTCAAGGGCAAACGCAACGTCTTCCTCAACCACGGACGAAACGATCTGATTATCCGGATTTTGAAAAACCATTCCTGCTTTGCGGCGGATTACAGAATGGTTGTCCTCATTTAAGGTGTCAAATCCGTCCACTTCAACTGTTCCGGATGTAGGCAAAAGTATTGCACCCAACAGTTTCGCAAACGTAGACTTGCCTGATCCGTTGCGTCCCACCACAGCAGTAAACTCTCCGCGTTTTATTTCAATATTCAAGTTTTTCAGTACGTTTGCCGAATCTCCGTAATGAAAACTCACATCTTTAAGTGTAATTACCGTTTCTTTCCTCATTTCTTTACTTTCCAACTGTCAGCTGAGCTGTTGCACCGCACGGAAGAGGCATTTTGCCTGTTTCCACAGGCAAGCCGATTTCGTCACACAGAACCGCTGCAAACCTTCCGTTTGTTACTTCCGCAAGAATATACCCCATAACCGATGCAGACAATCCCGATGTATAAGAATTTATCAGAAAAAACAGCGGATTCTCGGACAACAGCTCCGCCGCCAGACATACCAATTCATATATACACTCTTCAAGTTTCCAAACCTCACCGCCCGGACCCCTTCCGTAAGACGGCGGATCCATTATGATAACGTCATACTTTCTGCCGCGTTTTATTTCACGCCGTATGAATTTTTCACAGTCATCCACAATCCACCGTATGGGTTTATCACTGAGTCCCGACAGTTCCGCATTTAGTTTCGCATGTGTTATCATTCCCTTAGACGCGTCCACATGACAGACAGTTGCTCCTGCTGCTGCACATGCCAAAGTCGCTCCGCCCGTATACGCAAACAAATTCAAAACATTTATCTCACGTCCGGCATCCGTTATTCTGTCATACATAAACTCCCAATTCACTGCCTGTTCAGGAAACAGACCCGTATGTTTGAAATTCATGGGCTTTATGGCAAATGTAAGTTTCGATTTTTTGCCGAGCATATAAGAAACTGTCAAATCCTTCGGTATTTCACGCCTGAACTGCCACTGACCGCCTCCCGCGGACGAACGTATATAATGCCCGTCCGCTGCTTGCCATTTTTCAGATTTATATGGAGTTTTCCATATAATCTGCGGATCGGGACGAATTAAACAAATACCGTTCCAATCTTCTAACTTTTCACCGTCTGAAGCATCCAATATACGGTACTGTTTCCAACCGTCCGCAACTCTCATTTTAACTCTTTTCTGCCGTATACTTTTAATGATCCTCAGAACCAAACTTTTCTTTTATATACCCGGCAACATTATTTGCAATTTCTTCGATTTTCTTTAGATTCTTGCCCTCAAGCATTACTCTTATAAGCGGTTCCGTCCCGCTTTCCCTTACAAGAATTCTGCCATCGCTTAATTCATTTTCATACTTTTCAATAATATCTTTAAGTCCGGCATCATTCTTCCATGCTGATTTCGTCTCCGGTCTTATTTTTACATTAACAAGCACCTGCGGGAAATGCTCCATAATTCCCGTCAATTCAGAAACCTTAGTTCCGGATGTTGCCAATATCCTTAAAAATCTCGCGGCGGACAACTGTCCGTCACCTGTGGTAGCATCGTCAAGGAAAATGATATGCCCGCTTTGTTCTCCTCCCAGATTATACCCGTTTTCAAGCATTTTTTCAAGTACATACCTGTCGCCGACATTTGCAGTAATTACCTTTATACCGTTTTCTTCTGCAAAGTATGTAAATCCTATATTGGTCATGACCGTAACAACTACTGCACTGTCTTTAAGTATGCCCTTATCGTTGTAAGCTTTTGCACATACAGCCATAATTTTATCACCGTCAACAATCTCTCCGTTTTCGTTAACGGCAAGAAATCTGTCAGCATCTCCGTCAAACGCAATGCCTGCATCAAAGTCTCCTGACTTAACCGTTTCCTGTAAAGACGTCATATCAGTGGAACCGCAACGGCTGTTAATATTTATACCGTCTGTTTCCGCATTAAAAATCTCACACTGTGCACCTAAACTTTCAAACAGTTTCTTAGCCGTAACACCCGCACTTCCGTTAGCACAGTCAACGGCAATCCTAAGCTTACGGGATTGCGCGTTTTCCGCATGGGTTTTAAAATTCAAATAATCTGTTTCTTCAGTGCCGTTTTCTTCCATACAGATCCTAACAATACGGTTGACATATTCATTGGCAGCATCGGTCATTACCGAATACCGTCCGACTTCACCTCCGGCTGCAAGCGGTATTTTTTCAGAATTGTTAACAAAATGTTCAATCTCATCTTCCATCTCATCAGAAAGTTTATATCCTAATCCCGAAAAAATCTTTATGCCGTTAAATTCCATGCTGTTGTGGGAGGCAGAAATCATAATCCCGGCACTGTAACCTTTTTCCACTGTCAGTGCCGCCACTGCCGGTGTAGGCACTGTTCCAAGACTTATAACGTCCGCACCTACCGAACACATCCCCGCTGTAAGCGCACACTCCAATATATCGGATGAAACCCGTGGATCTTTCCCTATACAAATTTTCGGATTCCTTTGTTTTTCACTTATTACAAAAGCAACTGCTTTCCCTATATTCATTGCTAACTCCGGAGTTAATTCCGTTATTGCCACTCCGCGTACTCCGTCTGTCCCAAATAATCTGCCCATATGTCCTCCGTTTAGTCTGTCCGGAATCTCCGGACAAATTGATTATTAATTAACCGTCTTTCACAAACTGGCTAAACAGTCTCAGCAGGCGGCAAACCCAAGTGTTTATACGCCAATGCTGTTGCCATGCGGCCTCTTGGAGTCCTTGCCAGAAACCCCAACTGCATAAGGTACGGTTCGCAGACATCCTCAATCGTGACGGCTTCCTCCCCTATTGCGGAAGCAAGTGTTTCCACTCCCACAGGTCCGCCGGCATATCCTGTTATAAGCATCGTAAGTAATTTTTTGTCAAGGCTGTCAAGTCCTAATGAATCTATTTCAAGTCTGTTAAGAGCAATATGCGAAATCCGGCTGTCAATTATACCGTTACCCATAACATCCGCAAAATCCCTGACCCTTTTTAACAGTCTGTTTGCTATACGCGGCGTACCTCTTGAACGTTTTGCAAGTTCCATCGCACCCTGCGGTTCACACATAACACCAAGTATCACACTGCTGCGCCGTATTATATCACAAAGCTGATCAGTATTGTACAGTTCCAAGCGTAATATAACCCCGAATCTGTCCCGTAACGGGGAAGTCAGCTGTCCTGCCCTTGTTGTTGCCCCTACCAAAGTAAACTTCGGCAAATCAATCCGAATTGATCGCGCAGCCGGACCTTTCCCTATCATTATATCCAAAACATTGTCTTCAAGTGCAGGATAAAGTATTTCCTCCGCGACACGTGAAAGGCGGTGTATTTCGTCAATAAACAACACATCATTTTCCGATAAGTTTGACAAAAGTGCCGCTAAGTCCCCGGCTTTTTCTATTGCCGGACCTGATGTCACACGAAAATTCACACCCATTTCATTTGCGATAATGGATGCAAGCGTTGTTTTACCAAGTCCGGGCGGTCCGTACAAAAGGACATGGTCAAGCGGTTCTCCGCGTCTTTTGGCCGCCTCTATATAAACAGACAGATTTTCCTTAACGGTATCCTGTCCGATATATTCCATTAAAGTCCGGGGTCTTAACGTAACCTCGGTTTCAATATCGTGTGATGTATACTCAGGCACAGTCAGTGCCTGATCTATTTCAAATTCAGTTGGTTCAATCATAGCCGTTCCTTAATGATATTTTACGGTAATTTATATTTATGGAATGCGGATTGCCCGGAATCATCCGGACACACCTGTTCACGGTTGGGACTACTGCCGTGTAAATGCAATAAATCTGACCGGAAATCGCTTAATTGCCGCTACCTCACAGCAAGCTTTTTCAGTGAGTGTTTAATCATCTCTCCAGCGGTAAATTCGGGAGGAAGTCCCGCTATTACCGTCACCGCCTCGGATTGTGAGTATCCCAAAGATACCAATGCGGAAACAGCTTCTGAAACACTCTCGCTGGCAGCAAGCGGCACAGCAAAATCATCCATTCCCACCTCAGACATTTTCTCTTTCAGTACTTTGTCTTTCAGTTCAATTACAATCCTTTGAGCAATTTTTGCACCGATTCCTTTGACTTTAGTAAACGCTTTTGTATCCCCGGATGCTACCGCAAGTATAAAATCGCGGGAATTTGTCACAGAAAGAATTGCCAACGCCGCTTTAGGTCCCACTCCTGACACAGAAATCAGCATCTTAAAACAGTTCAGTTCATCCAATGTGTAAAACCCATACAGACTTATGTCACCTTCTCTGACAAAAAGGTAAGTAAACAGTGTTTCCTCACATCCGGCTGCCCCAAGACTTGACAGCGTTACCGCGCTCAAATTGCAGGCATAACCCACACCTCCGGCTTCAATTACCGCAAAACTGCGGTCTTTTAGTATCAATTTTCCTCTTATACTGTAAAACATAACATTAACAGTTATCCGCTGTAAACTGTAAAAACCTTTCCGCCTGCGGCTTTTTGTTCTTAGCGGCAAGCTTAATATACTTCCTAATATTCCACTTACTAAACAATCCTAATTCAGACAGAACTTTAAGTGCACCGGTGTCTTCAAAGTCAATAAACATACCGATTGCAGTCTTTCTGTGCTTTTTAAGATACTTTTCATATGTTCTGCACATACCCTCCGATAAGTCCGCTTTAGTGTAAAGCCTGTATGCGGCAACATCACAGCCTTTTTCACTGTCATATGTAATCTCATCGAAAGTATTATCATAGTTTTCCCAAGTAAAACCTTCTGAAAATATTTTCACATATGATTCATCAGCCGGCTTACCTTCTTCCCGGCAGCTGTATTTTTCGGCAGTCGGCATATATAACGGTATATCTGTGCCTTCCGCTGTTCTCAAGAAGATGTTTTTAACGCAAGTCAGTTCAGGCTGGAAAGTTAAATCAACCGCTGAGGACATAGCCAGTATGAATTTTTTTATATTTACGCAACCGAAAAAAATCTTAGGAAGTGCTTTCAATTTATCTGACAGAATAACAACTTCTTTTAGAGCCGTGCAGTCTGAAAATGCTTTGTCCTGAACAGACCTAACATTTTTTGGAACAGTAACAGTTTCAAGCTTCCGGCAGCCCGAAAATGCACCGGCTCCAATTCCCTGAACATTTTCAGGTATTTCAATATCACTTAAATTTTTGCACAGTGAGAATGTTCCTCCGCTTATTACCGCAAGGCTTTTTGGCAAATTTATGCTTTCAAGCTGTTCACATCCTTTAAACGCACTTTCATTTATTTCTTTTAAAGTATCAGGCAAACTGACTGTTTTAAGCTTTTTACATTCCTTAAAAGCATGTGCGCCAATACGTACAATTGGGTAGGTTTCCTTTACGCCAATGTCAATTTCTTCAGGAATCACAACTTCCTCTATATTTCGTGTGGTCACCATTTTAATACTGATTTTGCGGTTTTCCACCACATACTTAAACAAATCTTTGTAAATTAATTCATTCATAAACAATCACACTCCCAAGTAATGTCTAAATTGCATATATTATACAGGGCAACCCTAATATAGTAATTTTGACTCCGAACAAACTAAACGAAGTCCTCATCGGCGCACGCATTTGCGTGAGAGGTCTGGGCTTTGCCCAGACCATAGCCGTTAGAAACGGCTGTACCATACGTCTGTGTCAAAAGGTTCTAATATTTATGCAATAACGAATGACAGCAGTGTCCGTGACAAATTGCTATAGCCAATGCATCTGCGGCATCATCCGGTTTAGGCAGTTCGGATAGCCTCAGTAACCGTTTGGTCATTTCCATCACCTGCGTTTTTTCCGCCTTCCCATAACCTACTACGGACTGTTTGACTTGCAGCGGTGTATATTCCGCTATAGGTATTCCAGACTTAACTGCACAAAGCACTAAGACGCCTCTTGCCTGTGAAACATCTATAGCTGTTTTGTGATTAGTATTAAAAAACAGTTTTTCTATGGCAATACTGTCCGGTCTGTACTTACCTAAGGCGTAATCCATATCATCACTTATTGATTTAAGTCTGAAAGGAAAATCCATATCCGCCTGTGTCAAAAATGCACCGTACTCTATCGGAACAAATTTATATCCGTCATATTCAACTATTCCAAATCCTACCGTGGCATACCCAGGGTCGATTCCCAATATTCTCAATAAATTCCTCCGTTTTTGAAGTCATTCCGATTGAAAGAAATGTTCCGAACAGTCTGGAAGGTTACTGTGACTGTGCGAAAAAATTCTTAATTCCTTTCATTATAACACATTTGTATGCTCTTGTCAAGTTTTTTTATATTCGTTTCCACGGCGGCAGCTATATGATTTTTATTTAGTGTACAAATCTAATTACAGCAATTCCGATTGAGAACGGGCTAAGCCCATCCTCATCGGCACACGCGTTCGCGTGCGATGTCTGGGCAAAACCGAGACCATAGTCGTTAGAAACGACTTTAACAAAAACGGCAGTGGAGCACTTTGGCACCAGATTCCACAGATTCG
>JAISVP010000029.1 GCA_031271475.1 Oscillospiraceae bacterium
GCACTTTTCTTAAAATCTTTACTCTATCCCATTCTATTATTTTACCATGTCTTAGTTCGATTGTCAAGTTAAATGACTATAACGCATTCGATAGAATTTTCGCATCGGCGGAAGTTATATAGCGGTTTGACTTTTTATAGAAACAGTCTATAAAAAGAAGCAAGCTTCGCTTGCTTGCCGCTAAACCTTCTATTCAGCAATGTTTGACCGCCGTAAAACGTCGGCAATTCATGCGGCATTGTTTTCGTTGACATAGTCAATGAAAAGTCAATCTGTTATAAAGACATCGCCGTTAACGTCTGCGAGTTCCCATTCCTCTGAAGTTAAGCCGTACAGGAATTCCGTGCCAGAGATTGAAACAGTGAAATCCTGGACATTGTTTCTGTAATAAACGGTTCGCTATTTGTACTAACCCTAAAAAACATATCAGAGTAATTTTCGGAATCTGATTTTTTACAAAATCGCCAATTTGATTGTTTGAGAAAAACTTTTGTGCGTTTGTCGTGTTTTTTTATAAAAAGTTCTTGCAAAATCTATCAAAGTGTGGTAAAATGTAATTCAGTACAGTTTTTACAGTAAGTTATGCAGGCAGTGACAAAGTGTTTTATAAGAGACTGCCGCTTAAAAAGGAGGTATTATGGATTACGAAAATAAACCGTGCTATAAGTGCGGGAAAGTTTTTGATCTAAGTTCGAATGTTGTTGTATGTCCGGAATGCGGTACGCCGTATCACAGGGAATGTTATGCCGAGTTAGGAAAGTGTATTAACGATGAACTGCACGCTGAGGGCGGTAACTGGAATGATATGCACCGAAGTATTACTCCCGATTTCTTTATCAATAACGAAACAATTTGCTTGTTTTGCGGGCAGGTTAATTCAGCGGATGTTTATGTTTGTGAAAAATGCGGCAAGGATTTGGTATATGCACAGGACAGACCGATTATTACCGATGATAAAATTACACTGTGTTTTTATGACAGGTTTTTTGGAATGGATCCGGGGGAAAAACTGGATGGGGTGACTATTGCGGAACTTACGGATTTTATTGGCAGAGGAGCACAATATTATCTTTCGGCTTTTCGGAAAATTCACAGTACGGGAAGACCGACGTTAAATATATTTGCCTTGCTGTTCCCAAATATGTATTTTGCGTTCAGAAGAATGCCACTGCTTTGGATGTTATCGTTGCTGTTCACTGTGGTTCTGGCTGTGCCGTGGACGATTATGTCATTGCCTAATGAATGGCTTACGGACTATAACGGCATTTTTGCAATGTTGGGAATGAATGTGGATTTTACAGCATTAGTTATACCTCAAGCAATAGGAATTGCGACACTCATTTTAAGGTATGCGTTTCAGGTGTTTATGTGTTTGTTTGCAAATCATTTTTACTATCGCAGAGCTATAAAGAAAACCAAACAAGTAAAAGCATACGGCGGTGGGAAATATGAAATAAGAGCCTGTGGCGGCACCATGGTTGTAAATATAATCCTTAACTTTTTTATTAGTTCGGATGCAGTGATTTTCGGTTTCTTTCTTTGCGAACTAGTCTTTTAGACCGTTGTTTAAGATTTCGGTAAAATGTTATTTTAGTGTTGACAGACGTAGGTGGATTCATAATTAGCGTCTAAAATCCCCAAAAATACGTGATAAAAAAAGTAAAGAAATCGAAAATCAAAGAAAAATTGAGCAATCTGGAGATATCGGGAGATAATATGTGCTTTTTATATGCAAAACGGTCAATTATGGGGATTGACAAGAGTTTTGATTTTTGGTATAATAATAAATGTAGCGCTTAACTGCAATAGAAAAAGGAGAGGGAGAAAATGTCAACTTATATGCAAAAAACAGCAGAGATTGACCGTAGCTGGTATATTATAGATGCTGCTGGGAAACCGCTCGGACGTGTTGCCGCCGCTGCCGCACACTTGTTAAGAGGTAAGCATAAACCTACGTTTACTCCGCATATTGACGGAGGAGACCATGTGATTGTTTTGAATTGCGATAGAGCTGTTCTTACTGGCAGAAAATTGGAAAGCAAGTATTTCAGATGGCACAGTGGATGGATAGGTGGTCTTAAGGAAATAAAGTATAAAGACTTGATGAAAAACCGTTCGGAATTAGCTATGAAAGCGGCTGTTAACGGTATGTTGCCAGACAATACAAACGGTAGGACTGCACTTACAAGACTAAGAACCTATAAGGGTTCGCAGCATAAACATACAGCACAGTGTCCCGTTGTATACAGCGGAATTTAAGGAGGAAAGCCCAAATGTATGAATCAGCACAAAAGTATTTTTATGGTACAGGCAGAAGAAAACAGTCTGTTTCCCGTGTAAGGTTATACCACGGAACGGGAAATATTACAATCAATGGCAGAAGTATTGATGACTATTTCGGTCTGGAAACATTAAAGTTGATAGTGCGCCAACCCTTGGGGCTGACATCTTTGCTTGATAAGATTGATGTTATATGTACGGTCACAGGTGGAGGTGTTACGGGACAGGCAGGTGCTATCCGTCACGGAATTTCAAGAGCTTTGCTTGTATATGATGAGTCCCTTAAACCGCAGCTGAAAAAGTCTGGATTCCTTACGCGTGATCCGCGGATGAAAGAAAGAAAGAAATATGGATTGAAGGCTGCACGCCGTGCACCACAGTTCTCGAAGAGATAATTTGGCAATATCTCAGCACAGGGCGCTCGGATAAACGAGCGTAAGCTGTGATATTAGGATTTTTGTAAAAAAGTGTTGACATTTGCAATAAAATGAGATATAATACAATTGGCGATGGATTGTTGAGGCGTTTCATGTTTTGGGTTGTATGACGTTATCTGCTGAGTTTTTTGTGTTTGATGACAGTTGTTGCTTGCGATATCGTTGTGTGAGTGATATTTTGACCGTTGAAATGTAGCGGTTTGGTTGTCAGACATTGCATTCTCCATGTTTATTGTCAGTTGTTGAAGATGGCGGCATAGCTCAGTTG